>SLGA01000143.1 GCA_007123985.1 Balneolaceae bacterium
CAGAGTTCAGGACTTTGGCCACCGCCGCTCTGACGGTGGCAAATTCATTTCCAGAGACTTTTCGAGGCCGTTGAGCATGCGGATGCACTCCTTGTAGCGATTGCGGTAAGTGCCGTACGTGAACTGATCGATGTACCCCTTGAGCTTGGCCATGAACAGGTGATGTATCGTCTCGCCCGCCTCGCCCCTGCTTCGATTGACGCCCTTGATTGGCGCGGCGCAGGAAGCAGTGTTCAGCGTTCCGTATTCAGGAGGGATGTTGACACCTTTCTTCTGAAGCCTCCTGAACTCCGAACGCTGAACCCCTGAACACTGAACACTTACAACGCTTGGAACGGGCGAAACGCCATGCTATATTTTCAACGCAGTTACTCAAACAATCTCCGATTAAGGAGCTAAACATGAACAGATGGACCTTGATAGTGATAGGAATAACCATGAGCGCATCATTAGCTGCAGCAATCGAAGAGCCGGACTACACCGTCATACACGAAGACGGAGCGTTCTCCATTCGCAAATATCCATCTGTCCTCGTGGCTGAGACCATTGTTTCCGGCGATCAACAGTCAGCGGGAAACAGGGCCTTTCGTCCCCTGTTTCGCTTCATCTCCGGTCATAATGCCCCCAATACATCCATCGCCATGACCGCACCCCTAACGCAAGAAGGCCAGAACATTGCCATGACCGCACCTGTCACACAGGAACAGCAAAAGGATCAATGGGCTGTGCATTTTGTCATGCCGGCTGAACTCACACTTGATACTGTTCCCAGCCCTTTGGACTCGAATCTTACCATACGCCAATTACCTGCGCGTACGGTTGCCGTCATACGCTACAGGGGACGCTGGAGCGCAGCCAGCTACGACGCGCACGAAAAGGCGCTGCGGGATTGGATCGACACACAGAGTCTTACGGTCATAGGCAACCCGATCTGGGCACGCTACAACTCACCTTTTTCTCTCCCCATAGCGCGCCGAAATGAAATCTGGATCCCCGTGAAAGCGCAGGAAGAATAGTCACACTTTTTACCTGACTTAAAAACAACCAGTCTTTATAATTCTCAAGTATTTTTCAGACATAACGGCAATCATAATGATGTGACTAGGCATGCAAACTGCGCAAACGATACCGGAACCCTTCCTGCACGCCAGCCGAATTGCCTTTCGCCGTATTCATGGGCTTGACCTTGCGAACGCCGGTGCACCGGGAGTTTCAATTGATTCCAGCCAGTTGCTCCTTATGGCCCGCAAGCATCGCATGCTGGGAATCCTGTATGCAGGGTTGCCCCGCGATGCATTGCCGGAATGGCGGAAATATGCACTGGGCCAGGCGCAGCTATCGGTGCGCTTTTTTGAACAGGCTGCACAAATCACAGATCGGTTGAGTAAGGCGCTACACACGCCGCCAACCTTGATCAAGGGTCCCGGGCTCGCCCTGCAAGCCTGGCCCGACCCAGCTTTGCGGACCTTCGATGATCTTGACTTTCGCTGCCGGCGCGAAGACTTTTCAACTTTCAGTGACGTGGTCGGGGCGGCCGGCTATAAACCGCTAATGAACAACGGCGATCACAACGAGCACTTGTGGCACTTTGGCTGGGGCGTGGGGTTTCGCCACATCGATGGATACTACCTGGAAGTGAATCACAGGCTTTTCCCGCGGCACTTTCCTTGTCCGCCACTCCTGGCACCTCCACATAATGCATTACCCGCAAAACTGCAAATGCTGGACGACAGCACAGTGCTATGCCCTACTCCGGCCGCACATCTGGTACTGGCCAGTGCACACGCATTCTGGCATGGCGGGGAACGGCTAGCGTGGATCGCCGACATTGCTGGACTGTTGATCCGGCATCCGGGCATCATGGTGGACGCCCGGAAGCTATGCGCAGGCTACGCCTTTCTAAGTCGCGCCTTGCTAGCCGCCTGCATGCTTGCAAGCCAGCTCTTCGGTCCCGGCCTTGCTGGATGGGACGATGCAGAGAAAAGCGTTTCGGGCGAAATCGATCAGCGTATTCGCGAGAGCTGCCGCATCTACCGCCAGCAGTTGCTCGCGGCCACCCAGCCAGTCCCCAAGGAAAGACGCCGCTTGCAAGGTCTGTTATGCAGCAGGCAGGAGAACATCCGTGGATTCGTGTTGCGTGCTGTCACCCCCGGCGAACCGGACTTTGCAAGCCTTGCCTTGCACAAGCAACAGCGCAATCGTTACTGGCTGTATCGTCCGCTACGATTGCTCAGCAGGAGAAGGGGAAGCTGAGAATACAGGATCATATTTTTCTAAATGAATGGACCAGCGGAAAATTCGTTTACCAGCTTTTTGAGCGGCATCTACAACACTGGCATCCAAATCAGGATCCTGCGTACCCACAAGATATACAACGTCTACAGGGTGTTCTTGCAACAAAACTGATAACTCTCGCGGCTCACCTAGCACTTGGATGCCATGCACAAAGTGTCCACGCAATGCTACGTCCGGATCGACAATACCCTTGAAACGAACATCTTCTTCACCTTTCCCGGTATCAGCCATATGCCGCAAAAAAAGGGTTGTATGCCAACCTGCCCCGCAGATGAGAGCATCGGTATGCGTTCCAGGTGTATGGACGCGAAAAGCGTCCAATGCCCAATGCACGCTGTCCAACAAGATTCTCCTACTAGCTCGAATACCAACGATTACCGGCACCGCTAACCCCGTAAGCAACCAGTACCGGATCGAAAGCAAAGCCAGCCCAGCCGGATCCCCACCTGTCACGCGAAGCGCAAATGCGCAAGCATACCCGAGAGCGAGAGCCAGTCCGGTCAACAAGAATTCTGAGACTCGCGCCAGATACCAGACACGCGAGTATGCCCGAAATAACACGAGCATCACAAAC
>SLGA01000339.1 GCA_007123985.1 Balneolaceae bacterium
GCCACACACTGTATCAGGTTGGCGGGGGTGCCAACTCCCATCAGGTATCTTGGCTTGTCTTCGGGTAGATGATCAGTATTAAAATCGGTGATTTCATACATGATGTCGGTAGGTTCACCAACACTCAGCCCGCCTATAGCAAGACCTTCAAAATCGAGCGAGGCCATGTATTCGGACGACTCTTTTCTCAGATCCTTATGCGTTCCCCCCTGTACAATTCCAAACTGGAACTGCTTATGGCCGTAAAGGGGTTTCGTATCCATGAAATGATCCCTTCCCCGTTTTGCCCAGCGGTGAGTCAGGCCCATCGACTTTTTTACGTAATCGTATTCTGCCGGCCAGGGCGGGCACTCATCTAAAATCATCATAATATCCGAGCCCAGAATGCGCTGGGTATCCACCACATTTTCGGGTGTGAACAGGTGTTTAGAGCCATCAATGTGACTTTGGAATGTAGCTCCACGCTCTTTAAGTTCACGAATATCAGCCAGTGAAAAAATCTGGTAACCTCCCGAATCGGTAAGTATTGGTTTGTCCCAACCCATAAATTTATGGAGACCACCGGCTGCCTGCATAATCTCATTTCCAGGGCGAAGATAAAGATGGTATGTATTTCCTAATATAATTTGAGCGTGTACTTTGGAAATAAGTTCATCTTGACTTACCCCTTTTACCGTTCCAAGAGTTCCTACCGGCATGAAAATGGGAGTATCAATATCTCCGTGATCTGTAGTGAGTTTGCCCAAACGAGCTTTAGTAGCTTTCGTTGTCTTTTGAAGTTTAAACAATAGATTCTTTTTTGATTAGAAAAATTTATTTTTGCTGAAATTACAATATTTGTATGTGCATTGCATTTTACAGAATTACAGATATTAAATTAATTCAAATTAAATCAGAGATTATCCCTTATCTGTCAAAACTTTCCGCTATTTTTAGTGTCTGATATTTTTTTGATCCTGTCAGCTTTATGAACGATACACTTGTAATAATTCCCACATACAATGAAGCACACAATATTGGTCGCTTGATCGATATATTGCTGAGCCTTAATATCGGTGTGGATGTTCTTGTTGTAGATGACGGATCTCCCGATGGTACAGCTGATCTTGTAAAGCAAAAAATTTCAGCAAACCCAGATAGAATTCATCTCATAGAAAGGGAAGGCAAACTTGGTTTAGGTACTGCCTATGTTGCTGGATTCAGGTTCGCATTGAGTAAGAAATACACATATATATGCGAGATGGATGCTGATTTTTCCCATAATCCTACAGATATACCCCGATTAATAGAAACCGTAAAAAGTGGTGATGCGGATGTTGCTGTGGGTTCCAGATATTCAAAAGGAATTAGTATTGTGAACTGGCCGCTGAGCAGGCTTATATTATCTTATTGTGCCAATCTATATGCGCGATTTATTACGGGTTTGCCAATAAAGGATACCACAGCCGGTTTTAAATGCATCCACAGAAAGGTGCTGGAAGCACTAAATTTAGATAAAATAAGTTCAAATGGATATGCATTTCAGATTGAAATTCATTTTCGTGCTTGGAAGGCAGGCTTCTCGTTAAAAGAGGTCTCAATTATTTTCAGAGAGAGAGAAGAGGGTGTTTCCAAGATGTCTCGCTCTATTGTAAGAGAGGCGGTGTGGAGAGTCTGGAGCTTGAAATTTAAAAGTCTTGTGGGTTCGCTTTAAGGAATGAATTAGCAGGACGAATTCGTTTGGATAAAAAAAAAGCACCGCTATGAAGAATCTGTTTTCCACCCAATTAGATGATCTAAAGTTTATTGCTATTCAACTTCTCATTTTAATGACATTCGGGCTTGCCTCGTTTACTAAATGGAAGAGCGGTGGAATTCCAGAAAATTTCACTAATCGATTTGGTGAGACCTGGATGGCAACATTGCCCGGTTCACTATTTATTCCATTCTATTCAATTGTACTTTTTGAAACTGCAGTAGCACTTTTAATGGTTGTCAGTCTTTTTAGGATGGAATGGCTGGGCAGCAGTAACAAGATATTTCTGAAATCCGGGCTTATTCTGTCTCTTTTTATTTTTGTTATGCTTGGATATGGACTGAGGTTAACCGGTGATTTTGGGGGTGCAGCAAATCTCTTTTTCTATTTTGGTGCAGCACTTATTGCACTTTACGTTGTGGAGGTTAAACTAAAAGAGAATCGATCCGAATGAGACAGCACTTTCCCGTTCATGTTCGTCCCACCAATGGTAATTTATTTTTTCCCCTTTAAGCTCGGGAAAGGAATTCATAAAAAGATATAAAGGTGGAAATCCGCAAATACGGGTTTCATCATAAGCTTCTGTTATATGTGCTAACAATTCTGATTTATTGCCATCAGCAGATAACTCCAGAAATCTTTGATCAAAACTTTCTACACGTTCCCTCATCTTTGATGCAGGTTTCTGATCCCCGAATTTCCGGCCCACGTGTGATAAATCACCGCTTATGAGGAAAAAAGTATCTTCATCCGATAGTTGATTGAGTTGAGAAGAGAATTGATCAATTATATGCTGTAAATCACCATCTGGCATGTAAAAAAGATCATCAAGACCAGACACTAAAATTGGTACGATTTTGAAATCGTGTTTCCAGATAGCAGAAAGAAAGATGAGATGCATTTCGATGCTGTGTTCCACCCGGTGAGCACGATCCTTCAGAGTAAAACCGCTGTCAGAGGCGTGAGTCTGTAAATTGTTCAATACCTCAAAGTCAGCTTTAAATTCCCGGCCGGGCAGCCTGTAAGTTTTTTTCGAACCTATGAATAGAGAACCTTTATAAACAGTGTTATGAAAGCCGGAATAGTGTGAAGTTGCGAGAATTACAACTCTTTTTGGCTTTAGATTTTTCAAAAGTGAAAACGATTCAGCATAAACGGAGGTACCGACTTTCAGATCGATATGAGGTGCATATAAACCTTTGGCGTTTTTAACCGGTTCGAGAGTACTTAATGATAGTATTGATTGAATCTCCTCCTGAAACAGAGCTGGGTTTTCAGAATAGCTGAACCCAGCCAATGATGGTTCACGTACATCTAATTTTTCAAACCTTTTCTCTATCTCATCTCTTGAATGCCGGAATGAGTTCGATTGAAGAGCATGATTCTCATCAAGTAACTGCGTAAAAGAGAGCAGATCATCGAAAGAAACTTCCCCTTTTACTATGGAAACCATTTGATTGATGCTCAATGAACCGTTAAACAAATTAAGAATGGGTTCAACGGATGCATCAAGTGCAAAATTTCCCGGCATGTATCCCATAGAGTCGTGAAAATAGAGCAGCGATTTGCCATTGTGCTGTACAGGAATGATTTCCAAATCTCTTCGAATTTCAGGAATGGATCCTTTTAAAAATTCACTTTTTGAGTTACTCATCACCGGCGGTTTGTCCTCTCATTTTATAGCATTCACACTTTTTGCCGTATTTTATACAGATGGGGTGTTCTGGTGGCTCAGAAAAGCGAGCCTTACATGCATTTCTTCCGTGGAAAATGAGCAGGTGCGAGAGATCAGTCCACAATTCACGCGGAAAAAGAGCCATCAGATCACGTTCAATTTTATCAGTGTTCTTTTTCTCTTTTGTAAATCCTAAACGATTGGAGATTCGTTTTACATGTGTATCAACCACAACACCTTCATTAATATTAAAAGCGTTACCTAAAACTACGTTTGCTGTTTTGCGAGCTGCACCGCGCAGGGTAAGCAGCTCGTCCATAGTTTGCGGCACTTCTCCGTTAAAATCTTCAACCAGTGTTTTTGATGTTTCCTTGAGTGACAATGCCTTATTTCTGTAGAATCCTGTGGTACGCACAAGCTCTTCCAATTCTTCAAGAGGAGCTTCAGCCATTGTTTCGGGAGTGGGGTAGGCTTTAAAAAGTTCGGGTGTAACTTTATTTACCCTAACATCAGTGCATTGTGCACTCAAAATTGTGGCTATGAGTAACTCAAAAGGATTTCGATGGTTTAATTCACAGTGAGGGTTTGGGTAATATTCGAGAAGCTCATTGAAAATTTTCAGAGCTCTTTCTTTCTGCTTCGATGATTTGCGGGGAAGTTTTGCCACGATTGGTTTTATTAGTTTTTGTTTTGAAACAAAGTCGTGATTTGCGAATGCCTCTTCAAGTTTGTTATTACAAATTCCTTGCTTTTGATGTAGTTATTAAGGGTATCACTTTTTGTCGTGAAATGGTTCCTCTGTTAGAAATGGCTTACCTTTGACAGATATAATTTCTTCTGTAAATGTAAGATGAAAAAACATGTCTACACCCTATTAAAGAATGAATAAAAAACAGGTTTTTGGTACCGTTTTAATATTCACACTGATTTATATTTTGAGCTTTGTTGACAGGCAGATAGTCGCAGTTCTGGGTGTTCAAATCAGAGATTCGCTGCTTCTCAGTAATTTTCAGATAGGTTTACTGTATGGCCCGGCTTTTTCATTTGTTTATGCTCTTGCAGGTATTCCAATGGGGCGTTTGGCAGATAAAACTTCCAGGAAAGCGATGATATGTATAGGGTTGTTTATTTGGAGTTTTATGACGGTAATCAGCGGCTTTGCAGCATCGTTTATGTTTCTGATTACAGCTCGCTTGTTTGTTGGGTTGAGCCAGGCCATGCTGAGCCCCGCTGTATATTCGTACATGGCGGATTCATTTCCTGCCGAAAAACGGGCAACAATATTTTCAATTTATGCAAGCGGAATCTTTATAGGTATTGGCATCTCATTCCTTGCAGGTGGTACAATCTCCATGCAGTATGATTGGCGTCTTGCAATGGTGGTAGTTGGTCTGCCGGGTTTGCTGCTTGCTCCATTGGTTTGGCGATATCTTAAAGAACCGGAGAGAGAGAAAAAGGATCAGTTTGCTGAACGTACTGCACATATGGAAATCATTGAGCTACTCAGGAAACCCTCCATTCGATGGCATTTAATCGGCTTTTCGAGCCTTGCCTGCATTGGATATACGATCTTAGCATTCGCAGGGAATGTTTTTACGGATGTATTTAACAGCCCGGAATATATTTCACGTTATGGCTGGTTTATGTTTGGCGTGGCAGGTACAGTTATACTTTCCGGCAAAATTGCTGATCGGTTAGCGAGCAAGTCGCCAAAAAGAAGATTTTTGATGGGCATCGTAGCAGCAACGGGTGGAATACCATTCTATTTATTTGGTCTGTTCAGTGCTGATGTAAACATAGCTTTCCTGTGTATGGGAATAGGGGTTTTAATCTCATCATCCTATAACGGAGTGGCTGCAGCACTTCTGCAGTATTTTGTGAAATCCCATCAGCGGGCACTTGCCGGCGGTATATACCTTTTTGTGATTAGTATAGCCGGGTTCGGCTTTGGTCCTCCGCTCGCGGGTTGGTTAACTGATAGTGTTTTTAGCGGATCGTATGCCGTATCTTACGCCATAATTTCAATCATTATTGTTTGTGCAACTATTGCGGTTTTCTCGTTTATCCGGGCGATGAAGTTTTACGATCAGGATGCGGTTTATGAATCTGTGTAATCGATTTCAAACAATCATAGTTTATATTTGTGGATAGCGAAAAAAAAGAAAATTTAAATACTGATCAAACAAAGTGGAGTGAAACCCCTTATCTGCTCATTAAAGGTTTTCTAATGGGATCTGCAGATATCGTACCCGGAGTAAGCGGCGGT
The DNA here is from genome assembly GCA_007123985.1 of Balneolaceae bacterium. Taxonomy (GTDB): domain Bacteria; phylum Bacteroidota; class Rhodothermia; order Balneolales; family Balneolaceae; genus Rhodohalobacter. Next base: position 5,677 of record SLGA01000339.1, read on the forward strand.
ACAATGGCGTTGATTACAGGAATTTACGATCGATTTATCTTCGCGATTAAAAGTTTCAATTCCAAAGCTCTCTCTTCTGCATTAAGATTCAGAATATCTGAATTATTCAGTCAGATTCACTGGAAATTTTTAATGCTTCTGGCTTCCGGTATTATCATTGCAATATTTTTCTTTACAAGGGTTGTACCGCTTCAAGTGTATATGTTTACCCATCCTGAGTTGATTTATGGAATTTTTTTCGGGCTTATTCTGGGATCCATTTTTCTGTTGATTGCAGAAATCGACACAAAAGACAGAAACTGGAAATACAGCATACCACTTATTTTAGGAAGTGCTTTCGGGTTTTGGATTGTTACTTTTGTACCGGCAGATACTCCTGAAACTTTTTGGTTTGTGTTCCTCACCGGTTCGGTATCTATTTCAGCGATGGTTTTACCGGGTATTTCTGGCTCCTATATCTTGCTGATTTTTAGAAAGTATGACTATGTGCTCATGCAGCTAAGTGCTCTCGGAACAGGGGAAACTTTAACTGCAATTATGAATTTGATGCCATTCGCATTGGGCGCTATTACAGGGTTGGTGGTTTTCTCCAGGATCCTGTCCTGGCTGTTAAAAAATTATTACACAGCAACTATTGTAGTGCTGATTGGTTTTTTGATTGGGTCGCTATATGTGATTTGGCCGTATCAGGACCGGGAGTACACCCAGAGTGTACGGAGCGTTGAAGTAATGCCGGTTACAGATCAATTTGTTCAGGAACTAATGCAGCGAGAAGTTCTTCCAAACACCCCATCCTACTATCATTTGGGTGATCTTGTTAATCCGGAGGAAGAATTGTCTGAAAACCGGCTTGTAGAAGTGAAACGAGTTTCAAGAAAGGTGATCAAATCAACACCATTTTTACCCTGGAAGAAGGAAAAGTATGCAGATGATAATATAGATACAGCAAACGGTCTAACCGGTTTTTTAATCGGTATCGCTTTGATTTTTGGAATTTCCTATCTCAGAAAAAAAGAGTAAAAAGTTTACAGAGATTAGGATAAGAAGTTGTACTGAGGTAAAAAAGTTACGTATGTCTGAAACTCTATATATTTAGTTTTCAACTCTTTTCCGTATAATTAAGTAGAAACATGAATTAAAAAAGAGGCTGAAAAATGATAGAACTTAAAAAGATTTTGGTGCCAACAGACTTTTCCAAAGGAGCTGAAGTGGCCTACCCGGTTGCACAAAATATTGCAAATACATTTGGGGGTAAGATCGATTTTATTCACATCATCCCAACCTTAAAATATTTGAACGAGAGCTTAAAGCGCCTTGGTGTACCTCTTGATATGAACAAGGATGTATATCCCCGAATTATTGATGAATCGGAGGCGAAGATCAAAAAAGGGATGGATCAATACTTGAAAGAGATTAATAAGGGTGACCATTTCATCAAAATTGACCGAAGACCGTCTGAATCCATTGTGGAGTTTGCTGCAGATAATGGATACGATTTGATAATCATGGGGGCTCGGGGTAAAGATGAATCGAGGCTCATTCGTGGAGGAACAACAGAACGAGTTATCCGAAAATCAAAGGTTCCTGTATTTTCTGTAGACAGCCGTTTTGATAAGGAGAATATTAAAAATGTTGTGCTCACCACTGATACGTCTGAATTATCATTGGCTGCATTCCCGCTTGCTGTATCCATTGCCGATACCTTCGGTGCTGACCTCACACTTTTCCATGTAATTGAGCTCTACGGTACAGTATCTGAAGACATTCCAAGGAATCCGGAGAAGGGAGAGGCCGTTTCAATTTATGAGGGAATTATCGACCGTATTAACAACTATCTTACCAAGAGGAAATTCGAATCTCTGCACGTACAAAGAACAGGCGTTATGTTTGAGGATGAAGTTGTGATCACTGAAGGTGACAGTAGCCGAAGCGTTCAGCTTTTTACTAAGATAGAGAAAGGAATTTCAGCACACTACGAAATCGAATCGTACGCATCAGAAAATGCTGATCTTGTAATCATGGCAACACATGGCCACAGCGGGTTTGCACACTTAATTCTGGGCTCAACGGCAGAGAAAGTTGCCCAATATGTTAAAAAACCGGTCATCACCATTCGCCCAGATGAGAACGATTTTTCAAAAGATTGACCCTTTTTTCTTTTTACAAGCCTATCAATCAACAATCTTACAATAACACCTCGCAATGCGGGGTGTTTTTTTTTGCACTCCTGCGGCTAGTTTGCTCCTAAGAAAAGTCTTAGAGGTTGTTTTTTTTGAAAAAACATTGCATTATTCATGCCTTGAAATTTGAAGGTTTTGTTAAACCTTGCAGACACATTCATCGTATATCCAACCGATTTATCAATGCTAATCAATCTAAGATCACATGAAAGAATGCCATAAACTAATAACAGGGATTTTATTTGTAATTTTACTTCTGCCCACCTCCATTTTCTCACAAAATCTGGAAGCATTCGAACAGAATGTAACCGAATTTACACTCGATAACGGTTTGCACTTTATTGTTGTGCAAAGGCCGGTTGCTCCAGTGGTAAGTTTTGTTACGTTTGTTAACGTTGGTGGTGTTGATGAGCCAGCGGGACATACCGGAATTGCCCACATTTTTGAACATATGGTGTTCAAGGGCTCAAAAACAGTAGGTACAACAAACTGGGAAGAGGAGCAGGAGTACATCGACAAAATGGATGAAGCGTACCGTGCCTGGCTGGATGAAAAATACAGCCCAAACTCGGATGAAGAGGTGATGGAGTATCACTATGCTAAATTTGAAGAGTACAAAGAGAGAGCATCGGAATATGTTGTAACCAATGAGTTCGATGAAATTATCAGCCGTGAAGGTGCTACGGGCTTAAATGCACGAACCGGCTACGATTTTACCGACTACTTTTACAGCCTGCCTCAAAACCGGGCAGAGCTTTGGTTTAGCCTTGAGTCAGACAGATTCCAGAATCCGGTGTTCCGGGAATTTTATGAGGAGAAGGATGTAGTGAGAGAAGAGAGAAGAATGGGTGTGGATTCTGATCCATTTGGACGCCTTAGAGAGGAATTTGGAAGTATCGCATTTGCTGCACATCCCTATGGCAGAAGCCTCATTGGCTGGCCTTCTGATATAACTGCCACCACCATTCAGGATACTCAGAGTTTTTTTGAAACCTACTACACGAACAACAATTTTACCTTTGCTATTGTTGGTGATGTTGACCCGGAGCAAATGCGCGAATATGCCGAAATCTATTTTGGCGGGATTGCTCCAACAGGCGATGCACCTGTTGTTCGAACAATTGAGCCTCAGCAAAGGGGAGAACGGCGATTCGTGATAGAAGAAGATTCTCAGCCTATATTAATGATTGGATATCATACCGTTAGCCAAACACATGATGACTGGCCTGCATTACAAATGTTGTCATCAATTATGTCTTCAGGGCGCACGTCAAGGCTTTACAGGCGGCTTGTGCAGGATGATGAGTTAGCTCTTGCTGCACAAACATCTGTTGGCTATCCCGGTACTAAATATCCGTCACTCTTCATTGCATTTGGAATTCCAAATCAGGGTGTGCCGATCGATGATGTGGAAAATGCTATATACGAGGAGATAGAAAAAGTGAAGGCAGGTGATATCACACAACAGGAACTCGATAGGGCAATTACAAATTCTCGTGCAAACCTCGTAAGAAGCCTTAATTCGAACATGGGACTTGCCATGCAGCTTGCGCGTATTCAGGGGCAACAAGGCGACTGGCGCAGACTCTTCACCTATGTAGATGATCTGCAAAATGTAACACTTGAGGATTTACAAAGGGTTGCAAACGAATATCTTGTACGGGAAAACAGAACCGTTGGAAGACTCATTAACAGAGACGACGCAGAATCTGTATCGCAGGCGCAATAAGAATTCAAAAAGGAGAATACCATGAAAAAGATTTTAATCACATCCATCCTGTTAACCATTTCATTTCTAAGCGTTGCAGATGCGCAGAGAAGCTGGAATGAAATTGAATATCCACCTCTGAACAGTTTCGAAAAGCCGGATATTGAGATCTTTGAACTTGATAACGGAATTCGTTTTTATCTTGTTGAAGATCATGAACTTCCACTGATTAACCTGCGTGTTCTCGTAAGAACTGGCGGTGTTTTAGTACCGAATGATAAAGCAGGACTCAATAGTATCACAGGTACGGTGATGAGAACCGGTGGTACAACAACCATTTCAGGTGACGAACTGAACGAATTTCTTGCTGATCGTGCCGCCAGTATGGAAACCAATATTGGAATGTCATCAGGTTCGGCTACTATGAACGTGTTGAAAGAAGATTTTGAGGAGCTACTTCCTGTTTTTATCGATTTACTGAAAAATCCGGCGTTTCCTGAAAACAGAATAAATCTAGCGAAAACTCAACAGAAAACAGCAATTTCCAGAAGAAATGACGAATCGATTCCGCTTGGCCTAAGGGAGTTTCAAAAGCTAATTTATGGCCCGGAATCTGTGTATGCAAGAACCACCGAATATGCCACAATCGACAACATCACACGAGATGATATAGTCGATTTTCATCAGAAATCGTTCGTCGGCCAGAACATGATGATCGGTGTAGTAGGGGATTTCAATACTGCAGAAATGCGTAATCTGCTGGAAAGTGCATTCATTGAAGTGCCTGCCGGTGATAAGATAGATCTGGAATTTCCTGAGGTTCACTATGAATTCGTAAATTCAATCAATTTTGTTGACAAACGCGATGTAAACCAGAGTTTTGTAATGCTCGGGCACATTGGCGGTATGCGCGACAATCCAGATTATGCCAAACTTCAGGTAATGAACCGAATTTTGAGTGATGGATTTTCCGGTCGATTGATGAGAATTGTGAGAAGCCAAATGGGTCTTGCATACTCCGTGTTCGGGGAGTTTGGCAGCGGTAACTTCTATCCCGGAATGTTTTATTCCGGCGTGATGACACAGAGCGAAACTACCGCAGAGGCGATTAATGCCATACTGGATCAGATAAAACGATTGCAGGATGAACCTGTTAGTGAGCAAGAACTTCTGGATACCAAAGATCGATTTTTGAACTCACTCGTGTTCGAATATACAAGCATCGCAAGTGTTCTAAATGAGCGCCTAAGTTACGATTATGCAGGCCTTGATCCGGATACATTTGACAGATTGGTTGAAGAAGTTCAGGCCGTAACTATTGAAGATATCCAACAGGTTGCACAAGAATACCTTCA
>SLGA01000038.1 GCA_007123985.1 Balneolaceae bacterium
CAAAATCAATTTTGTTTGATACTGGTTGAAACATAAACTCCTACCTACCCTGATGATTTCACCGCCCACCGGAATAAAACCGGTGGGATCGTTTTTCCAAAAGTTATCTCCCGCATGGAAAGCTACACCGATGTCCCGACTTACCCCGTCCTATCATTTGGAACGATCCATTAGTATTGCGATAGCTTGGTCGGGGGAGGCCTGTTCAAGCTGGGCATTCTCGTCCTCGCTCATTGCCGGGGCTGCACCGATCTTGGCATATGCCTTGATTTGTTTTTCGCGATTTCCGAAGGCTCCCTCTGCATGAGAGGACGCAAATGCACAACCTGCATAGCGTGCTAGCAGGGTTTGTCCGACCATGACATGTGCCCCTTCCAAAAATAAGGCGGAGAAACGTTTCAGTACGGGACCATCGAGTCGGTCTGCGTACGGTAAGCCATCCTTGTTCATTTCCGTGCCAATATTAATGGGTAATTGTAAACCAACCGCCACTTTAATAATGGCCTCTAGATTACGTACCTTGATTTCCTGTTGAGCAGGGTCCTTAATATTCCAGTTGCGATCTGGAATGATATTCAAGGCTGCGGCCCCCTTGCTTGCTTGGCATTCCAACAATGCGGCAGGATCGGATTCTCCAGCGCTGGTGCCATCTAACCATGCTACCATTGGAATCGCCTGATTCGCGGACACCCATTGGATAAAATCGTCCACAGGTGGAAAGGTCTTTTCAGAAGGGGCCTCATAACCGATGCCACCTTTTTTCGTCAGCTTTGCACGGATGGCCTCTTCAAAGGCGGGGATATCGGACTGCAGCGCTTTTATTGCTTCCACGTCTTTCCCTAACACGCGGCTCCAGAAGGCAATGCCCTTTTCGGATTCGCCCTGGAATACGGCTTCTCCCTTTTCCCGGTATGCGCGCACAATATGCCGTTCGGTTACTCCACCAGCCGGAGTCAACGGCTTAGCTTCGGCGGTGTAGTCCAGCGCAATCTCGGGCAATGCAGCGTTAATACGGGCAATCATGGCTTCATTGCGTTCATCATATTGAATGCGGAACAAGGCCAGTTTTTCGGCAGCATCGGAGCCTGTCTGCGGTAGGCGCGGGAATCCCATCCCCATGATATAGGTGACGCCCGGTTCCCCCGGGGAGCTGATTTCCTTGTCGGCCATCTCTTTCAAGAAGGCACGTGTTTCGAGCCCGACCGCGCCGCGCACATGCAGGGCACGACAGGCTGCCAGAAATTCTTCCAGTCCATCGAGGACATCGAAATCTACCAGTCCTGCGGCATGCAAGCCTGCTTTGCGGGCTTCCCAAACAAGGCGAGATGGAGACCATCCATAGGCATTGTAGGAATAGAAGGAATGCATGTGCATGTTCACCATGCCGGCATGTGAGCGAGCACCTTCCGGCATAGATTCGTTTCGCAATGCCTGCAATACCGCCTGGCGTTTTTCGGGTTCAAAATCGTTTAATGCTGTCTCAAGTGTATTCGTGTTTGTATTCATGCGGCAGAAGTATGCCAAAATTCAAAAAAGAGTCCAGTTTCAAGCGCGGAAAAAGTATTTCCGAAACCAGATACAGCGGGGTTCACGCAACCTATGCTACCCCACACCATCTTACTCACCGCTGGAAGCAGGTTGGCACAACCTGCTTTACCTGAGGCAGATTTCATCTGCAACCAAGGATTGTATGACACTTACGATTATAGCCGTTAAACGTACCGGCCTTTATGTTATGGTAAAAGTTAGGTAGCCCATAGCGCTGGCGGGTATTGACCGGTTTCGTGCGCATTTGCGAGGAAGGTTTTCAGTGTGTCGATATCCTCGCGGTACGTCATGCCAGCCCAATGGGAATTGGTTGCCAGAACGCGGCATGCAGCCTCATTCGCTTGCAATAGAGCATCAATGGCTGATGGCAGGTAAAATTCCGATTTCTCGGAGTCGGCATGTTCGGCAAGAAAAGCGCGGAAGTGTGTATCAAGCTGCTGAAATAGTTCGGGGCCGAATGCCCACATGTTCATAGAAACCAGTTCGTCGCCACGGAAACAACGCGTACTTCCGTCAGGGTTACGCTGCAAGGCCCCTTCCCTATCTTTTTCGATGTGCGTGCATTCTTCAATGCCAGTCAGCCTGCCGTCTGGATTACAAGCACACACACCACGGGAAACATGTCCATGATCCGACAAGGTATTGCGGAGCGGAAACCCAGCTAAGGCATACTGGGATTTTTCGGAATCCTTCGATTCTGTTATCAGAAACTGCACGAGTTGTTGATAGCTTTCCCGTCCATAAAAATCATCTGCATTAATCACAGCAAAAGGTGTTTCAACTGCATTTCGGGCCGCTAGCACGGCATGTCCTGTGCCCCACGGCTTGCTGCGGTTTGCGGGCACCTGATAGCCGGATGGCAAGTCGTCCATTTCCTGATAGGCATAATCTACATCCACTTTACCCTCGAAGCGGCTCCCGATGGAGCTTTTGAAAGCTTCGGCAATATCATGGCGAATGACGAACACGACACGTCCAAAACCTGCCTGCATGGCATCATATACCGAATAATCGAGAATCAATTCCCCGTTGGGGCCCACCCCCTCGATTTGCTTCAATCCCCCGAACCGGCTACCCATCCCTGCCGCTAAAACTAATAAAGTCGGTTTCATCCCCTATCCTCTTATGTTCGATTACGATTGCGAGTCAATACGTTCCGAGAGGAATCCATACGCGGAGTCGCACAGAAATTCAACCTATAAAGAGCAGTTCGATCGATTCAAAAAAGAGATTAGGGCGAAAGATTATGATAAAGATTAAGGAATCAAGAGTTTGGGCCCTTGTCTTTCGCCTTAATCTTTCGCC
>SLGA01000333.1 GCA_007123985.1 Balneolaceae bacterium
ACTTTTTCCAAGTAGGTTTGATTTCAAAGCTTCTGCATTTTGAGCACATCCTTCTCAGTAATATGAAAGCGGATCACTGGCCGGAAATGTTTGTTTCAGATCTTCGTCCAGCTTTTCATTTTCTTTTTTAATATGAAGTTCGGATCTCTTTTTTAAACTAATCCGTTCCTGGCTTACTCTTGTTCTGCGTAACCTTTTAATCTGTTTTTTCATCGGATAATCTCCTTTTATGTTAACACTGGTTCATAGTAAGCTAACATATCCCCTCTAGATCCGGATTGATATTGGTCAGGAAAAACTCTTGATCTTAATCAATTAGTTAAAGCCTGACCATTATGGTAAAAGAAGCTAATATTTAACGGCCAAAATTTGCACGCACCCTGCTTAACGTTTCAGGGGTAACGCCAATGTAGGAAGCAACCAGATTCAGCGGTACACGATTCAGAAACTCCGGATTTTGTTCAATCAACCGTTCATACTTCTCTTCTGCGGTTAACCCCAGTGCATTTTCAACACGCTGCTGGATAGCTACATACGCGTTTTGAACGATGATTCGGTGATACCGTTCATATGCTGGCACTTCATCGAGAAGTTTCTCATGATTATCACGGTCAAGTAAAAGCAGCTCACATTCTTCCAAAACCTCAATATTTAAACGGGTTGGTTTTCCCGTGAAAAAACTGTGCAGGTTTGCCATCCACCATCCTTCGAAAGCAAAACGGATGACATGTTTATTGCCGGAAGAATCCACGGTATATGAATAAAGAGCTCCTTTCTCAACAAAAGCGAGATCTCTGCTAACATCTCCTTCCTGCAGCAAAAATTGTCGTTTAAGCATCCGTTTCGGCCGAAAGTTGTTTTTACACAATTCCCACTCTTTATCCTCCAGAGATACGATTTCGTGGATGCTGTCATACAATTGCTGATACATTGAAAATCTGTTAAATGATAGTATTTTAACCTTCGGAAAGATAGATAATTCTTGATGGTTTATACCTATGCTATATGAGAAGGGAAGAAGAATGAAGTTTTCTATAGCAAAACGGTTGCAGTGCCATCATTCAATAAAGATTAAACCCTTTCTTTCTTCTTGATATTCAATTCAGAGGTTGATCTGTTTAGCTTTTGGGGAGCAATATGTCAAAAAAAAGGCAGATTCCTTTAAAAGGTATCCGCCTATAATGATTATACGAAAACTGTCTTTTTAGCTTTGTACAAACTGAACATTCAGTTGAAGTTTAATTTTATCAGCTACAACCACATTTCCTGCTTCGGTAACGGCATTCCATGAAAGGCCGAACTCTTTTCGGTTGATTGATCCAGTTATTTCAAAACCAGCTTTGGTTTGACCATAAGGATCGCCAACGGTACCGCCATGAACTACATCCAAATCGATCTCTTTCGTTACGTCACGAATCGTCAGATCACCGGTAACTTTGTATTCGCCATTACCGGTCTTTTCAAAGTTTTTGGATTCAAATTTCAACCGGGGAAACTCTTCTGCATTAAAGAAATCTTCCGATTTCAGGTGTTGGTCCCGGTCTTCATTATTGGTTGAAATGGTGTTGATATCTGCGCTAAATGTTGCTATAGCGTTTTCAAAGTCATCGCCATCGGCTTCAATTTGCCCGTCAAAAGATCCAAAGCTCCCCGTAACGGTTGAAATCACCAGGTGTTTAACTTTAAACTGTACTTCCGAATGTGTAGGGTCTATTTTCCAGAGAGTTTTAGTTTCAGTAGTCATAATAAATTTGGTTTGATGTTTTATTGATTATTCACTTATAAACTACCGAAGCTTGCGAGAAAGACCATTGATATATGACAGGAATTACTCTTGATATATGTCAATAAAGTGTTTCTCATTCCAGAACATGCAGACCACTCTCCGTACTATAGATTATTCAAATTTTTTCTGAGCTTTATCACCGAACAGCTACAACCGTTTATTTTCATACTATTTGTGATATTTATCACATTCTCGCTACAATTTTCACTCTGTTATCTGTCTTTAAATATGTATTTTCCTGAAATAGCAGTTGCAAACGCATAGATTTGAGATGGGAACATTGAAGTTTTTATAATTAAAGAAAACAAAAACAAAATATCTGAAAACCACACATATTCTGTTCAATTCATTGATTTCTGTTAGTACTCTCTTCGTTAACGAATTGTGTGGCTAAATATAATCGCCGTGAAATATCTGACCGAACATATTTGGTGGTGGGTTCTTATCCTGGCTGGTACGGTAATTGTCTCGGCAGTTACTTCTCATGAAATTACTCTCAACGGAATGCTGAGCAGCATTGCCGGACACCTCTTGTTTGCCATAGGTGTGGCAATGATTCCGTGGATATTTTACAAACTAATTGGCAGACCGCTCAGTACAGTACAGATGATGGCCACAATTACCGTGGGCTGGCTTATTTTGGCAGTGGCAAATTTGCTGGTATAAAAAAACCCGTTTCTGTTTCCAAAAACGGGTTTACATATTTCTTAGCGTGTTTTAAAACTCGCAATCTTCAGTTTGTTCTCAACGATAGCGAGCTCAAGTTCTGTTTCTTCACGGTTGTGCCGCAGTGTTTGCAGCTTCTGTTTCAGCTCATTGCGAAGTTTGGTAGTTTCAGCCATATCGATCTCCTCTGCAAGCTCAGCTTTTTCAGCTAATAAAGTACAGAGGTTATTGCTGATCTCCACAAATCCGCCATTTACTGCAAAATGGAGTTCAGTTCCGTCTTTTTGTGTGATGGAAATCTCACCAAGACCCAAAGAAGAAACCAGTGGTGCGTGGTTGTATAACACCTGGAATTGCCCCAGACTGCCCGGAATCTGAACGCTAACGGCATCACCTTCAAACTTAGCACCATCAGGTGTTAAGAGCTGTGCATGAAATACTTTTTCCAAAATTGAACTCCAGTTTCTTTTTTTAAGCTTCTGCGAGTAGTTTCTCTCCTTTCTCCTTGGCCTGCTCAATGGTTCCAACCAGGTGGAATGCATTTTCAGGGAGATCGTCCAGTTCACCATCCAGAATCATATTGAAACCTTTTATGGTATCAGCAATCTGAACGTATTCACCACTTTGGCCGGTAAACTGCTCAGCCACAAAGAATGGCTGACTTAGAAAACGCTGAACACGACGTGCGCGTGATACAACCAGCTTATCTTCATCAGAGAGTTCATCCATACCAAGAATCGCAATAATATCCTGCAGATCTTTATACTTTTGAAGAATTTCTTTCACGTTTTGTGCACATCGGTAATGCTCTTCTCCCAGAACTTTCGGATCGAGAATCCGGGAAGTTGAGTCCAATGGATCCACCGCAGGATAGATACCAATCTGTGTAAGTGCACGGCTCAATACAGTGGTTGCATCAAGGTGAGAAAAAGTAGTTGCAGGTGCCGGATCCGTCAAGTCATCGGCAGGCACATAAATTGCCTGTACAGATGTAATAGAACCGTTTTTAGTTGATGTAATACGTTCCTGCAGATCACCCATTTCTGTAGCCAGGGTTGGCTGATAACCTACCGCTGATGGCATTCTCCCGAGGAGAGCGGATACTTCAGACCCGGCCTGTGTAAAACGGAAAATGTTGTCGATAAAGAGAAGAATATCGCGGGATACTTCATCACGGAAGTACTCTGCCACGGTTAGGCCGGAAAGTGCAACACGTGCACGCGCACCCGGGGGCTCATTCATCTGGCCAAAAACCAGAGTAGCCTGCGATGTTTTAAGCACATCTTCATCCACTTTCGACAGGTCCCATTCACCTGCTTCCATGGCATGCTTAAATTCATCACCGTAGTTAATAACACCTGATTCAATAAATTCACGGAGCAGATCGTTTCCTTCTCGTGTACGTTCTCCTACACCGGCAAATACAGACAAACCTCCGTGCTGCTTGGCGATGTTATTAATCAACTCCTGAATGAGAACAGTTTTCCCAACACCGGCACCACCAAAGAGCCCGATTTTACCACCCTTTGCATATGGGCAGAGAAGGTCAATTACTTTGATGCCCGTTTCAAGCATTTCAGTACTTGTGGCAAGATCTTCGAATGAAGGAGCATCACGATGAATCGGGTAAGAGCGGTCGCCTTTTGGCGGCTTGATACCATCAATAGCCTCACCCACCACATTAAATAGTCGACCTCTGATATCCTCTCCTACCGGCATCGAAATAGGGCCTTCCGTGTCAATTACATCCGTCTTTCTTACAACACCATCGGTAGAGTCCATGGCTATTGTTCTCACCCTGTTTTCTCCAAGGTGCTGCGCTACTTCAAGATAGAGCCTTGATTTATCTTCTCTCTCTATATAAAGCGCGTTTAAGATTTGCGGAAGTTTACCCTGTTCAAAATCAACGTCGATTACGGGTCCAATTACTTGTGCTACAGTTCCTTTATTCATTCAATCTATTTTTAAGTAGTAAATCTTATAAGGATAGGTTAATCACAGGTTAAAATGCATCCTGTTTTTCTTATTCTATACAGCTTTAAAAGGTAGGCACTTCTATTTCAAAAATCAAAGTATGAGTGGCTTTAAATGGTACTAATTTATATGATCAGTTAGCAGCACCGCCTTCTTCATCATGGGTTCTCTCGAGCAGAGTTTTCATGGAAAATATGAGCATTCTGTTAGACTGGGTAACCACCCTGTTCATCATCAAAAGGAAAGAGGCTTCTCCTTTTTTAATCTGTTTTGAAGAGAGCAACTCTCCGCACATTTTTATGAACTGTTTATCCTCACTTTCGATAAAATCATGCAACACCTGTACATTATCAGTCTGCCTCTCTTCTTCGGGATCTTCGAGCTTCAGTTCTTTCCCTGTTTCTACAATTCTCTGAAGCCGTTCCGTAATGGAAAGACTTGCTTTTTGATGAGATGAATCTGTCTCATTTTGCAAAACTTGTAACTCTTCACGCAAGTCATAAATGTTTTTTGTTGCATTCATAATATTTCTGCTTGCCCGCAGAATTTTATCCGTTTTATCTAAAAGAGGTTTCTGCATTTCGTGTGATACTACCTTTGTATAGTACTCAAAAATCTCACCATGATACTGCACCAAATCGCCATAATTAATATGTTTGCCATGCCTGGCCGGGTTTATGGTTTGGCTGATAAATAGCAGACCGTATCGCAGCTGCCGCGATATTTCTTTTCTGAGTGCCTCCAGGCCGGCATCAGAAACTGAAGGCTCTGTACGATAAATGTATTTACTGAATGTCTCATGCTTTTCCTGAATTCGTTTTTCAGCGAAAGCAGCCAGATTATCGATGAAAGGGAAGAAAACAAGTACACCGATTACATTGAATATGGAATGAAAAAGGGCAAGGCCAAGTACAAGATTTTCTTCAAAGCCGAGGAAATCCAGCACAAGCCAGGTTAGCAGCGGTAAAACAAGCAGAGTGATGATTGCCGTACTTACCGTAAAAATCAACTGGCTTAAAGCGGCCTGCTTTTTTGAAACAATTCCACCAATGGAACCCAATAAAACCGTAACCGTGGTGCCCACATTCGCCCCGATAACCATTGCCGCCCCTGCACTAAATGTAACTACACCGCTGAACAGCATTGTTAATACGATGGCAATTGTTGCAGAACTGCTCTGCATAATAGCTGTCATCACCAGACCCAACAACGCAAAAACAATCACCCCATAACCAGCAAACATAGCAGGATCTATCACTTCTGCAAGCTGATCAACACTGTTTTTCATATAATCGAGGCCCATAAAGAGAAAACCAAATGCCACCAAAAATTTACTGATGTTTACATACCGGGGGGATTTTGCAAGTAGAATCATCCCAAGCCCTCCAATTCCAATCAGCGGCAGCGAAAATGCATCGATATTGAACTTGAAGCCAAAAATGGCAACAATCCAGGCGGTTGCTGTAGTACCCACTTTGGTTCCCATCATTACGGCGACTGCCTGCGATAGTGTCATAATTCCTGCCCCAACAAAAGCCAGAACCATCAGGGAAACTGCAGAGCTGCTCTGCAATATGGCTGTACTGAAAATGCCACTGAAGATCGCTTTCAGCTTTGTATCGGTATATTTTCTGATAAGCGAACGAAACGCAGCCCCACTCAACAGGCGGATCGACTCCTCCATCATATGCATACCAAAAAGGAATATTCCAAGCCCGGCAAGGAATACCCAAAGTTCAAATCCGGCTATCATTCAGTTAAACTACGTTCGATTTACAATCAATTTAACGGCATAACTCTATGTTATAAAACTGTTACTCAAAATGGAAATTCAAATACATGCCGGAATTAATGCAATTTCACTAAACATCACAGATCCGGTAATACCCGGCTGACTATCTATACCATTTTATACCGATCTGAATTAGCAAAAAGTAGCATAAAGCTCTATATTCAAGACTGTTTTTCTTTCGGAAAAATCCATCCTTGAGCAAAGCAATTTCAGCTGGATATCTAACATTTTAAATATTTGAAAACATTGGAAAAAGAAGCTACAGCAAGATCTACAAGTGTTGATTTACTGCTAAATTTTGATGAGACAGGAAACCTGAGTTTTGCCGATGCCAACGAACTTGAACCCAGAGAGCGGGCACAGGTTCGCGAATACGTTCAGAACATTTTACGCCGAAGAAGCTATCTGGATTTTATTATCAATGAGTTTTCGAGTATCGATGTGGAAGAGATGAAGTTTCCGCTCAAAAACATACTAAGGCTTGGCCTGTACGAACTTCTTTTTATGAGCGGCACACCCGATTATGCATCCATCAATGAAGCAGTTGAAATTGCAAAGTACACATTAGGCTCGAAATCCGGTGATCTGGTAAACGCCATTCTGAGAAATATTCAGAGAGATATCGATAATTTGCCAAAACCCGCCTTCGAAGATCGCACAAAGCTTGTTGCTACAACGTTTTCGCACCCCGAATGGATGGTTAAACGGTGGGTACAGCGTTTTGGTGAACGCGAAGCATTCCAGCTTATGCAGGCAAACAACCAGCGGCCTGCTTACTATATTCGAGTAAACAATCTTCGAACCAAAACAGAAAACTTTGTTCTGCGGATGGAAAAGCTGGATGTAGAGTATGAAGAGAGCGACTGGCTGCCCGGTTACTTCAAAGTAAATTCCATTGCACCCTTTATCGAAAAAGATCTTCTTAAAAAGGGCATTTGCCTTGTGCAGGATATCGCCGCAGGGTTTGCTCCAACAATTCTGGAGCCTCTGCCCGGTGAAACCATTTATGACCTTTGTGCTGCACCAGGTACAAAAAGTATCGTAATGAGCGATATGATGGAGGCTGAAGGAACCATCATTGCTGTTGATATTAATCCAAACAGGCTTGAACTTCTTGCTCAAAGCGCAATGGATTACGGTGCGGAAAACATCAAGATACGGCAGGATGATGTTCGCGATTTAAACCTGAAACTGGCCGATGGCGTACTCCTGGATGCTCCATGTACTGGTACCGGGGTGCTCAGCAAACGAGCCGACCTCCGATGGAAACGGACGGAAGAAGAACTTGCCAACTCAGTTAAATTGCAGGAAGAATTATTGGATGAAGCCGCAAATCACGTAAAGCGAGGCGGACGACTGGTGTACAGCACCTGCTCCATCGAACCGGAAGAGAACTGGGAACAGATTCAAACCTTCCTCAAAAAATACGATAACTTCGAGCTCGAACCTCTTGATGAATTCCTTCCCGAAGAAGTTTTGGCTGAAGGCGGTCTAGCCTACCAAACACTCCCCCATATTCACGGCTGCGACGGCCATTTTGGCGTACGGCTAAAGAGAGTCAAGTAATTGTTGAAAACCGCAAAGTACGCTAAGAATCGCCAAGGGTAATCTTTGCGGCACCTAGCGTCCTTTACGGTAAAACCTTATCCATTTATGAGTAAAGATCAAGATATACCCAAACAATACAACCCCTCTGCAACCGAAGATAAATGGTATTCTTACTGGGAAGAAAACGGTTATTTTCATTCAGAACCTGACGATCGGGAATCGTTTACAGTGGTGATTCCACCGCCGAATGTTACCGGTGTGCTTCACATGGGGCACATGCTCAATAACACCATTCAGGATGTACTGGTGCGACGTGCCCGAATGCTTGGAAAAAATGCCTGCTGGGTGCCGGGTACCGATCACGCCTCGATAGCCACCGAAGCAAAAGTTGTTCAGAAACTGAGAAAGCAAGGAATAAAAAAAAGTGATCTTTCACGTGATGAATTTCTAAATCATGCCTGGAACTGGACCGATGAACATGGCGGCATTATCCTTGAACAGCTCAAAAAGCTGGGCGCTTCCTGCGACTGGCAACGCACCCGCTTCACTCTTGAAGAAGAACTCTACGAAACCGTAATTGACTGTTTTATCGAATTGCACAATCGCGGGCTCATTTATCGCGGACTTCGAATGGTAAACTGGGATCCGGCTGCACAAACTGCTCTTAGCGATGAAGAGGTGATTCATAAAGAAGTACAATCTAAATTTTATCATGTTCGATATCCAATTAAAGATTCTGATGACTATGTAACCATCGCAACCACCCGGCCCGAGACCATCCTGGCCGACACAGCAGTTTGCGTAAATCCTGATGATGAACGGTATAAACATCTTGTGGGCAAAATCGCCATCATCCCAATGGTAAATCGCGAAGTTCCTATTATCGCCGATGAGTATGTAGACCCTGAATTTGGAACCGGCTGCCTAAAGATCACCCCCGCACACGATCCCAACGATTACGAACTGGGAGTAAAACACGGGCTTGAAGTAATCGATATACTGAATGCTGACGGTACAATAGCCGAAAAAGCCGGATTTTATGTGGGTGAAGACAGATTCACAGCCCGAAAAAGAATCGCTAAAGATCTTGAAGATTTCGGACTTCTCCTGAAAGTGGAAGAGATGAATAACAAGGTTGGTTACTCTGAACGAACGGATGTTGTTATTGAGCCCCGCCTCTCCCTCCAGTGGTTCCTGAAAATGGAAGAGTTGGGTAAACCGGCACTTGAACATGTAATGAATGATGACATTCAGTTCCATCCTGCCAAATTCAAAAACAGCTACCGAAACTGGATGGAAAATATCCGCGACTGGTGCATATCAAGGCAGCTCTGGTGGGGGCACCGAATACCTGCATGGTACTACGGTGATGGCGATGAGGAATTTGTGATTGCAAAATCCGAAGATGAAGCACTTGAAAAAGCGCAGGAGAAATCAGGAAATAGAAATCTCACTTTAAAAGAAATCTATCAAGACGAAGATGTGCTCGATACCTGGTTCTCTTCCTGGCTCTGGCCCATTTCAGTTTTCGATCCGGAGTTTATCCGTACCAAAAAAGCGAATAAAGCACTCGAGTATTACTACCCAACACAAGATCTGGTAACTGCTCCGGAAATTATGTTTTTCTGGGTTGCTCGAATGATTATGGCCGGTTACGCCTTTGCGGATGAAAAACCGTTCAGTAATGTCTATTATCACGGAATTGTTCGGGATGAAAAGCGCCGGAAAATGTCGAAATCGCTTGGAAATTCACCCGATCCACTTGAACTCATCAAAAAATATGGCGCTGATGGCACCCGGGCCGGGATGCTTTTTTCGGCACCCGCCGGTAATGATCTGCTCTTTGATGAAAACCTTTGTGAGCAGGGCAGAAATTTCTCCAACAAAATATGGAATGCGTATCGGTTCCTCACCATGAATATGGATGAGCAGAAAACCTATACTCCAACCACAACAATCGATCCTGATAATCTTGCAGACAAATGGATGATGGGACGCATCCGGACGACTCTAACAGAGATGGAAGATAATTTCAGTAAATACCGGCTGAATGAAGCCCTGAAGAAAATCTACTCACTTGTTTGGGATGATTTTTGCGACTGGTACATCGAAGTGTGTAAATCAGATCAGATCGGTGAAAAAATGCCGAAAGAAAATCTGGAGCGGGCTCTCGGATTTTTTGAAATTCTGATGAAAATGCTCCATCCGTTTATGCCATTCATAACAGAAGAGATCTGGCAAAGAATCCGGGAGCGTTCGGCAGAGGAAGCACTCACAATAAGCCCTTGGCCAAAAATATCTGACCAAACCTATCCCGAATCTGTAGAACTTTTCAGCATGGTTCAATCACAAATATCTGCCATACGAAATATCCAGGCAGAAATGAATCTGGCTCCAAAAGCTGAGTTAGCGATCATCATCAAACCAAAAACTGCAGAACTTACCAATCAACTCGGTGGTGCCGGTTGGATCTACAAGAAATTACTTCCAGTTGAAAGTCTCACATTTAATCTTTCTGCGGATAAACCAAAAGCCTCGGCAGCTTCAGTGGTAAACGGATCTGAAATTTTTATTCCGCTTGAGGGACTGATCGATCTTGAAGTAGAGCGTGAACGCATCCAGAAGGAAATTGATCGCCTTCAGGGATTCATGAAGGGAATTGATGCGAAACTCTCCAATAAAGGGTTTGTTGAGAATGCACCGGATGCCGTGGTGGAAAAAGAACGGCAGAAAAAAGCGGATGCTGAAACAAATCTCGGAAAACTGAAAGATCAGTTATCAGAATTTGAAGGGTAAATTGAACAGAGGCTGTTTTCTAATCAGGCAAACTTTTTTATAGCCTCAAATACTGTATTTAGGGAGTCTTCGAGCAGCTTTTGATCAATTATTAGTGGTGGCGCAATCCTTACAAGAGAGTTGGAATGGAGAGTCCATCCCAGAATAATTCCATTCTTAAAACATTCAGCTACTACTTGCTGGGTTAGTTGAGCATCTCTTAACTGCAGACCAAGCATTGCACCCCTACCGCGAACTTCAATAATTCCTTCACCTCTCAGAATTTTTCGGGCTGTCGTTTCTATTTTATGAGCC
>SLGA01000122.1 GCA_007123985.1 Balneolaceae bacterium
AGCTTTAATTAGGAAAAAAAGAGTAAAGATTAATAAGCCAAAAGATTATAGTGGGTCCGGAGAGTCTTTTGCGAACAGCTTTGTTAATTGGGCTTCTACAGGTATCAGCGGATTGCTTGCCTTATTTTTAACTCAAATATTTTTATGATGAAGTGGTACAAAAAACTGCATTGGCAAATTATAATCGGTATGATACTTGGTCTACTGTGGGGGCTTTTTGCCAGTGTTTTTGGTCTTATTGATTTTACACAGGATTTCATCAGACCATTCGGTACTATTTTTATCGATCTGCTTAAACTGATAGCGGTTCCTCTTGTGCTGGTGTCTTTGGTTGTTGGTGTAGCCAGCCTCAACGATGTTACCAAACTCTCCCGTATGGGCGGTAAAACTGTAGCCATATATATGGTTACTACGGTTTTTGCAATAACAATAGGCCTCACTGTTGTTAATATTTTAAATCCCGGTGGTACCTTGCCTGATGAAACAAGAGCTACACTTATTGAAAGTTATAGTGAGAACGTAGAAGGCAGGGATGAAGCTGCTGCAGCACTGCAGGATCGAAGTTTTCTTGAATTTTTTGTAGATATTGTTCCCGAGAATTTTTTCGAGGCGGCCTCTGATAATACCAATATGCTTCAAGTGGTATTCATTGCTTTATTGCTGGGTATCGGGTTAATAAACATTCCAGCGCAAAAGGGGCAGGCTCTCATTAATGTATTCGAATCACTTAATGACGTAATTATTAAAGTTGTTGATCTCATTATGAAAACAGCACCCTATGGTGTATTTGCTCTAATGGCTGCTGTAATAGTTGATTTGACCGGAGATGATTTAGGCCAGGCACTTATATTACTAAAAGCCCTTGGATGGTACTGTATTGCTGTTCTGATCGGTCTGCTTCTTCATGTTTTTATTGTATATTCAACGCTTTTCAAGCTTTTCAGTAAGATGAAACTCAGGGATTTTTTCAAGGCAATTCAACCGGCCATATTACTGGGCTTCAGCACAAGCTCCAGCCTTGCTACTTTGCCTGTAACGATGGAGAGAGTTGAAAAAAACCTTGGAGTAAAAGAGGAAGTTTCAAGTTTTGTGCTGCCGGTAGGTGCAACCATAAACATGGATGGAACAAGTCTTTACCAGGCAGTAGCAGCAGTTTTTATTGCGCAGGCACTGGGTATGGATCTAACAATTGCACAGCAGATCACAATTGTTCTGACAGCAACAGCTGCTTCGATTGGAGCTGCGGGTGTTCCCGGAGCGGGAATTATTATGCTTGTAATTGTACTGCAATCCGTTCAGGTACCAATTGAAGGAATAGCTTTAATTTTAGGCGTAGACCGAATACTTGATATGGCAAGAACCGCTGTAAATATCACGGGTGATGCAGCCGTTTCGGTTGCAGTTGCACACACAGAAGGAAAACTCGGTGAACTTCACTTTGATGATGAGTAATTTGATTTTTCATTACGAATCAGTTCATTGTAAATAATTGCTAAACAATAAGTAACGAACGAAAATCATCAATAAACGGTTTCCTGAGGGCGTTTATAATTCATTACATATTGTTCAGAAACAATTTGAATAATCATCCGTTAATCAATTTGTTTCAAAACTATAACTAATACATCTATTCATTCTCTTTATGTATTTGCTTTTATTTCTGCTATTCTCTGCAATCAGTTTAACCGAAAATTTTCAGGAGAGTGAATTAACGTTCAACAAAGATCGTACGTTTGAGGCGCAGCTGAATGATGGCATTGACGCTTTCTACAATACAGACTGGGTTGATGCCAGAAACATCTTCCGAAATATGAAGGAGCAGTGGCCTGATGATCCGCGACCATACTTTTTTGAATCGATGATGCCATTTCTGGAGTATTTTTTTGTGGATCAAAGCGGTGAATTAGCAAGCGAGTTTCTTGAAAAGTCAGAAAAAGCTGTTGAACTAAGTGAACAGCGATTAAATGCCTCACCGGATGATACAACAATGGTGCTTATGCTGAGTGGATTGCATGGTTACAGAGGGTTGGTTGCTGCAGGTCAGAGTAATCATAGAGTTGCCTTAAGCAGCGGCTTAACTGGTTTTAATTACACTCGTAAACTTCTCTCAATGGATTCTGCCCGGCCGGATGCCCGAATCGGGAGGGGAATGTTTTACTATATGGTAGGAAGTATTCCAAGCGGAATGCGCTGGGCATCCAACATGGTTGGACTGCGGGCGAGTATTGATGACGGTTTCAACGAATTAAAAATTGCTGCAGAAAGTCATTCTTACATAAGTAATGATGCCTTAATGATGCTGATGTATCTTTACCATAAAGAAGAGATGCTTGAGGAATCACTATTTTATGCAGAAAGACTCACTGAGCGTTTACCTGATAATGTTATTTTTCTCTATAAAAAAGCTGAAATTCATAAAGAGCTCGGCAATATTGACCAAGCGATAAACGTATACAGCTCAATCGAAAGGAAGAAGAACCCAAGTTTACAATCTATTACGGAAAACAGTCAAAAAAATCGACTTGAGCTCGAAAAAAACTACATCCGGGTAGTAAATGACTAAATAATTTTTAACATTACAATTTGAGATATATCTATCGCATTTGGTGCCTATGGGAACAACGTTACAAGTAAAATTCAGCAGACTAACTTCGCTTGTCGCATTACTATTTGCTTGTACTCTGAGTGTGCTCAATGCTCAGGTTCCATTAAGTGACGGTTCTGCAGTAGATATTCGATTTACTACCGGTTCTTCACAGTCAACTCAATCTTCTCTCATCTACTCAGTTCATGATCTTGATGCACTAACAGGAAGAAACCTTAGAATGCAAACATCCCGGTGG
>SLGA01000125.1 GCA_007123985.1 Balneolaceae bacterium
TCATCCATCCTGAAATTTTTAAAGATTTGGCAGGAATATCTTCTCTGTTTACTCTTGCTAATCGAGGTGTTGAAGAGAGTGGAAAGGGCTTAGATCTTGGTTTAAATACTTCTGTTTCGCAGGAAGTACTCCATACCAATATTGATCGAATTTCAAAACATTCAGGAATAGAGCTTACAAATATTGCCCTGGCTCGCCAAATACATGGGGCTCATGTGCAGTTGATTACTGAGGCAGGTATTTATGCTGATACCGATGGATTTATAACTGCCACGCCAAATGTTCCACTTGCGATTCAAGTTGCAGATTGTGCGGCTGTACTGGTTGCTGATCCCTTTCATCGTATAATTGGTGCTTTTCATGCCGGTTGGCGCGGAGCTGTTGCGGGAGTTGTACCAAAAGGCATTCAAAAAATGATACGTAAAGGTGCAAAATCAGAAAATATGTTTGTCTATATGAGTGCATGTATATCGTTCGAAAGTTTTGAAGTTGGCCATGAGGTTGCAAAACAATTTCCGGATCAGTTTTGTGATTACAGGACGTATAACAAGCCCCATGTTGATCTAAAGGAATTTATTAGATATCAAGTCAAACAGTCCAATATTCCTGATTCACAAATACAGATCTCGAACGATTGTACTGTACGTAATACGCAATTTTATTCTTACAGAAGAGAACGCGAAACTGCGGGTAGAATGTTAGCAATACTGATGCTTAATAAAATACCTGATACGTGAGAGTAAGTTATTGTGCAGGTTATGTAGCTCCTTTACCTGAGGGGCATATTTTTCCCATGAAAAAATTTTCCGGGTTGTATAACCATCTGTTATCAAAAAATATTCTGAAAATAACGGATATTGTAGAACCTGGTCTGGCCGAATTTTCAAGTTTACAAACTGTTCACAGCAGCAGGTATAGTGTAGCCGTTTGGGACGGAAGTCTCTCAAAGAAAGAGATTAGAAGAATGGGGCTCCCCTGGACGAAGGGACTTGCCATACGTTCACGGCTGGCGGTACAAGGCACCATTAATGCGGGGATTATGGCACTTCAGGATGGTATTTCGGGTAACCTTGCAGGCGGAACGCATCATGCCATGCCCGATCATGGAGAAGGTTTTTGTGTCTATAACGATGTTGCGATAGCCATAAGAATGCTCAAACAAGCTATGTGGGTTCAAAAAGTTCTGGTGATTGATTGCGATGTGCACCAGGGTAATGGCACAGCTGAAATTTTTAAAAATGATAATGATGTATTTACATTCTCAATGCATGGAGAGAAGAACTATCCTTTTGTAAAACCGCCATCCACACTTGATGTGGGTCTTCCGGATGGCACTTCAGATACAGAATACTTACTTACTCTGGAAGAGTCTCTAAATCAGATTTTTAGCAATTTTGAGCCTGATTTAATTTTCTATCTCGCGGGAATTGATCCGCTTGAGACCGATCATTTTGGAAGATTATCTCTCTCGATGGATGGTTTAAAAGATCGCGAACATTTTGTAATTGAAACCATCACCCGAAAAGAGATTCCACTTGTGTTGCTTCTTTCAGGTGGTTACGCACCTACTTTACAGGAAACCGTTGAAGCGCATGCCGTTATGTTCGAGGCTGCAAAAGAATATTCTAAACACTACTTTCACTGAACTTTTTCTATTTTCTATCGTCAAGTAAAACCAACCAGCTATTTTGATAAAACGTAAGCTTGCCATTTTAGGATCTACCGGCTCCATAGGAACACAGGCTCTCGAGATTCTTGCTGAAGCCGATTATCTGTTCCAAATTACTGCTCTCTCAGCAAATAATAACTTTTCGTTACTTGCTAAACAGGCCAACCAGTTTAAACCGGAGACGTTGATATTAACCAATCCGACTAACAGGAAGGAGTTTGAAGAACTTTTGTCTTACACACCAGATTATTTATTGTATGGCAATGATTCTCTTGAAAGTTACGCCAAAGATGGAAAATTCGATATAATGCTTAACAGCCTGGTGGGATTCGCCGGTTTTATGTCAACGTACAATGCTCTTCTAAGAAACAAGAAAGTTGCTCTGGCTAATAAAGAATCTCTTGTGGTTGGAGGAGAAATACTCACGAAACTGCCATCCTTTAAACAGGGTAATTTGATACCGGTTGACTCCGAACACTCCGCAATGCTGCAATGTCTAACGGGTGAAGATTCATCATATATAAAAAAAATTATAATCACAGCAAGTGGCGGGCCATTCAAGGACTTCTCAAAGAAAGAGATGGAATCCGTAGAGATCGATGATGCTCTGAATCACCCAAATTGGGAAATGGGGGCAAAAATAACCATCGATTCATCCACCATGATGAACAAAGGACTTGAAATAATTGAAGCCATGTGGCTATACAATTTGCCAATTGATAAAATAGAACCGGTAATTCATCCGCAAAGTATTATACACTCCATTATTGAATTTGTTGATGGCTCATCAAAAGCGCAACTTGGTCCGCCGGATATGAAAGTTCCAATATTATACGCACTAACCTATCCGCATAGAATCAGCTATCCAAATAAAACTCTGGACTACAGCAAATCGATGAACCTTGAGTTCAATCCGGTTGATTTTGATCGCTTTCCGTGCATAAAGCTGGCCATAAGAGCTGCAGCTGAAGGTGGATGTAAACCTGCTGTTCTAAATGCAGCTAATGAAATTGCTGTAGAGCGATTTTTAAAAAGGGAAATTCGTTATATTGACATTCCAAAAATCATTGAATCATCACTGAATAACATAGAATCGGATAAGGAAATAGCTCCTCTCACGTTAAAAGACATTGACAGAGAAACACGGGCGTTTGCAAATACACTATTGAA
>SLGA01000057.1 GCA_007123985.1 Balneolaceae bacterium
ACAGACAGATGATGTCATCCCCGAAGGGGTGACTGCAACGAGGCGCACGCCCGGCACGCTGCGTCAGGATGCCCGGGAGGGCATCGTGGCGCCCGCAGATGCCGGGTCGTGCCGAGGGGCAAACGTCAACAGGGAGGGCGGACGATGATCACTATGGATCAGATCTACCGTCCAATCATGGACGAGCGCCTAAAGCAGGCCGGCGAGTGGCAGTACATGCGGTATCCGCATCCCTGGCACAACCCGGCGTTTAAAAGTGCTCCTGCTGCCGCTCAGCGGCTGCTGGAGGCGTACCCGCACTTCAGGATAGCGACGCTGCGCGACCAAAGCCTGCGTCCCCTGCGTGAACTCATACTCGAACAGGACCGTGTACTAATAGTGCCGGCCCAGTCGGGAGACACGCTGTACCGCATACCGCGGTCAGCGCTATACCCACCAAGCGGGATTCGGGCTGGCGCTCTGCGCATCAGCCCCATGCCAGCTGAAGCAGAGCCGTTTACCGGCCCTGTCGACGCAATCGTCGTCGGTTGCCTGGGCTTCAGTCCGGAGCACCGATGCATTTACGACCTGGACTTCGGACGCTCGAAGCGCACCGTCGGACATATCCAGGTGACCCACGCGCCGAGTGGCGCGGATGGTCAACACATAGGCATCCCGGTCATCGCGCTGGCAGCAGACTGCCAGGAGGTCGACTGGCCGGAGGAAGCGAGAAGCTACGTCGCTGTTGATGTAGTAGTTACACAGACAAGAGTTATCAATATAGGAGGTTTCAAATGGCACTCGTGTTGAATGATAAAATACGTAAATACCGCGCTGAGCTCATTGGGCTGAATGTTGGAGCGGAAATGTTGAGCGATGAAGATCACAGACAAGCAATGCAAGGGGATGCTAACCAAGCAACCTACCTTGCAGTACTCGACAAACTGGCAGAGGTTGACCTTGACGATCCTAACGACGTGGCAAACTTGCTGACCGATGTATGGCCAGCACGTTACGAGGACCTAGACGCTGATGAACTGCTGATTACAGCCGAGGCATTTGCAAGAGTGGTTGGCGCGTAGTCTAACTCCTGGTGCGGGTTCTTTCGGGGACCCGCACCTCTATCAGAAAGGAACTAAATGAACACAAATATGTATAAAGAATCGAAGAAACGGTGGAATCCCGTGAAAGGTTGTAAGTTCGATTGCCGCTATTGCAGGCCATCATTCCAGGCGAAGTCAAAAAGACAGAAACATCGCTTTGAAAAATGCTACAGCTTTGTGCCGCACGAACACCCGGAGCGGTTAACGGCGAGTTTACCTCGCACAAACGAGGGCGAATTCATCGCGGTATGCCTATCTGGAGACATATCGTTCTGCACGAAGGATTACCTCAAGCAGATCGTGGCTCGAATCAAGGAGTATCCTGGCCGGACCTTTCTCGTCCAATCGAAGAACCCGGCGACATTCGCCCGGATTCCGGCCTGGCCTTCAAACGTCATGCTCGGCATCACGTTGGAGACGGACCGGGACGATGGGTACGGGCAGATCTCGAAAGCCCCGGTTCCCTCGCAGCGGTTCAAGGACTTCCTGGGCATCAAGGACGCCCGGAAGACCGTAACCATTGAGCCCGTCATGGAGTTCGACCTGGACCGGTTGTTCGGCTGGATTCAGGAACTGAAGCCCGAGGTGGTCTGGATCGGCTACGACAGCAAACGATCGTCTCTTTCTGAGCCCCCGCTCGAAAAGGTCCAGGCGATGATATCTCGGCTGGAAAGAACCGGCATCGAGGTCCGGCTCAAGACCATCCGCGAAGGCAGACCGCAAGCATGAACAACCAGGAAGATGCAATAGATGTTGTTCGCCAGGAAACCTTAACAGAGGAGTTACACGATATACGATAAATAAGCGTAAATGAGATCAGTAACAAACGGGCGTTATGCCCGGGCAATTAGAGCTAAGTCGGCGAGAGCTGGCAGAAAAGATAGACCCCCCCTTCAAGCGGGGATGAAAGGTAAACATGAATACGAAAACATTTATATGGAGATTTGAAAATGTCAAAGAAAGTAAAAGGCGGGACAGGCCGCCAGGAATCTGTCAAGGGTGTTGCGAGCGAGATCCTGGAGCACATTAAGGAACTGGAACTGTCGGATGAAAATTTAAAAGAGGTGCAATTGCACTGCGCGTGTCTGAAGACCGGATCCCAGAAACAATTCGAAACATACCGCAAAATATTGACGGAATATCTCGAAACGGGGAACGAGGTCGCTAAATCATACGCGCAGCGCTTGCGCAATACCATCGAGTGGGGATCCCCCGCAAAGAAACCCCAAACCGGAAACCCGCTCGAACCTGAGCCAATGGATGAGAATGACATTCCCCTCCAGCACGCAACCAAGATTTCGCTGGATTGCGTGTTTATCAAGGATATTAAGATCGCCGAGCCGTTTAAGAGTCTTCTGCCGATTCGGGATGACGTAAAGGCCAAAATCTCCGACAACATGATTAAGGAGGATTACGATCTGTCACAGCCATTGGTGCTATGGCAGGAAAAGAGGGTGCTTGTAGACGGGCACACTCGCCTAGCGGCGGCAGTCAGGGCCAACCTGACTAAGGTTCCGGTGCTACGAAAATCGTTCAAGAATGAAGCTGCGGCGGTTGCCTATGCCCTTCATACGCAATGCGGACGCCGCAACCTTACCGATGCCGAGCTTATCGATCTGATACCCAAGGTGGACAAGCTTTCAACTCGTGGTGGTGATCGGCGAAGCGACGCGAACGAATCAAAAGAGACAGGTGTCGCTTTTGGTCGCTCCTCCGAGCGGACAGCCGAGATCCTCGGTATTAACAGCAAGAAGG
>SLGA01000272.1 GCA_007123985.1 Balneolaceae bacterium
AATTGTATATGTAGCCCGGGTTCAGACAAAACGAATCATGACGATTGCGCTTGGAGTGGGAACACGTCTGCCGGTATATGCTACATCAATGGGGCGTGTGCTTCTCGCGGGTATGGAAGCAAAAGAGACAGAAAATTTATTGGACAAAATTGAAATGAAAAAATTTACGCAACATACCTTAACAAGTAAGAAAACCCTGCTTGAAAACGTGATGCTTGCAAAACACAGGGGTTGGGCTATTGCAGATGAGGAATTGGAGATTGGTGTACGTTCGATTGCCTGTCCCATTAAAAATAAAGATGGTAAAACTGTGGCTGCATTAAACGTGAGCTGCCATGCAAGCCGGATTACGAGAGATGATATGACTGATAAATTTCTACCTGAATTGAGAAAAACTGCCTCAATTATTGAAAATGCACTACATAAATTATAAAAATGAAATTTGAGTACAGATCACAGCCTATAGAAGTACTGTATGGTAAAGGCAGATTTAGTGAAATTGCGAACGTTCTCAGGGATTATAATAGCTGTTTTGTAATTGCCAATGAGAGAATGAATAAACGTGTTGAATTGCTTCGTAAAAGTGGAAATTTTGAACATGTTACTCAATTTGCTAAAGTAATTCAGCATGTGCCGCAGTCTCTTGTTGATGAAGCTCATGAAATACTATCGAACAACCCTGCGGATGTGTTACTTGCAATTGGTGGCGGGTCGGCGATCGGACTGGCAAAAGCCATTGCACTGAAAACAGAACATCCGATTGTTGCCGTACCATCAACCTATTCAGGCTCAGAACAGACAAATATATGGGGAATCAGTTCAGAAGGTGGAAAAACAACAGGTAAATCAGACCGTGTTCTGCCAAAAATTGTGATTTATGATTCCGATTTTACGAAAAGCCTGCCTGTAAAACTTGCCGTAAAAAGCGCTATGAACGCTATGGCTCATTTAATAGAAGCTGTTTATGCACCTGACGGAAACCCGATTACGAGACTCTCTGCTCTTGGGGGTATTGAGTTTATCAAAAAAGGATTGAACATACTGGGGCACAAACAAGAACTTACAGAAGAAGCAAATGAACATCTGCTTATGGGAGCCTTTATTGCAGGCAGATCTCTGTGTGAGGTTTCAATGTCACTTCATCATAAAACGGCTCATGTACTGGGCGGTTCATTTGGGATGGATCACGCCGGCGTACACACTGTACTTCAACCATATGTGCTGGAATATCAGTGGAATTTTCTGAGTGATGAAATCAAAAAAGATTTTACAACAAAGCTTGGCAATTATCCTGCCTATGAACTGAAAATGCTTGCAAAACGTGGTGGTGTAGAAACAAACTTAAAGAGTATTGGATTTAAGCGGGAAGATATATCAAAAGCCGTAGAAATAATTCTTTCAAAGCCATACGCCAATGTTGCTCCGCTTGAAAAAAAGGCGTTATCTGATATGTTGAAAAGTGCATATCACGGTGAATTAAAACACAAACCTAAACGGGGAGAATCAGAATGAGTTTGAAAGGTTTAATAAAAGGATTACACCACGTAACTGCTACTGTTAGTGATGCACAGGAAGATGTTGATTTCTATACGAAACTGCTCGGGCAGCGCCTTGTGAAGGAGACGGTTAATTTTGATAACGAAAAGGTATATCATTTTTACTACGGGAACGAGATTGGTTCACCATCAACAATATTTACCACGTTTCCGTACAAAGATCAGGGTGTGCGGCAGGGTGTAATCGGTAACGGACAGGTTTTTGAATCGGTTTTTTCGGCACCGGGTAATTCACTTGATTTTTGGAGAAATCGATTGCAAAATCACGGAATTGGAACGAAATCCGAACATCGATTTGGTAAAGAGTTCCTTCTGTTTGAGGACTTTTCAGGGCTTAAACTTTCCATCGTTGAAGACAGCAATGACCAGCGGGAACCGGTTTGGACTACGAGTGAAATTACGAAAGAAAATGCAATACGGGGAATACACAGTGTTGTGTTAGCTATCAAAAAGCCAGAAGAAGTACTCCATTTTTTGCAAAATTTTGGCTATAAGGTGCACGTAAAAGATGGGAAATTTACTCTACTTGAAACCGATGAGCAGGGAGCCGGAAATTCAGTGATTGTGCAGGACGGACGCGATCTGCCCGATGGAATTAACGGATTGGGCACGGTTCATCACGTTGCTCACAGAGTGGATTCTATTGAGGACTCCATCAAGATTAAAGAGCATCTTCAGAAGGAGTATGGAATCAGTGCAACTGAAGTGAAGGACCGTAAATATTTCAAATCAATCTACTTCAGAATCCCCGGTAATGTGCTTTTTGAAGTAGCTACTTCAGGTCCGGGATTCCTGGTTGATGAAACAAATGAGGAGCTTGGTTCATCTCTCAAACTGCCCGAGTGGCAGGAGATCCGCCGCGAGCAGATTGAAAAGAATCTGGAGCCATATGAGAGGTGACATTCATAGTCATCCCCTCGCCTTTTTTAGTTATTAAGAAAAATCAGGCCGTCGCTTTTTTCTTCTTCCCGAATTTGATCTCTTCGAGCTGTTCTGCCCATTTCGTTTTTTCACAGATTGGAATTTCCGGCCTTTTGAAGAAGATCTGTTCTGCTGTTTCTCAGGTTCGGGTGGATTGTGATCCACCAGCGGGAAATCGTGCTCATCAATAACCGGCACTTTAATCCCTATCAGTTTTTCGATATCTCGCCAATACGATTTTTCCTGCGCATCACAAAAAGAGATCGCAGTACCATCAGAACCTGCTCTTCCGGTTCGTCCGATCCGGTGAACATAGGTCTCGGGGATATTGGGAATTTCATAATTGATTACATACTGCA
>SLGA01000280.1 GCA_007123985.1 Balneolaceae bacterium
ACCGATTGCGGTTGATCCCGTTGGAGCACGAATGGTTTGGGATGCCACACAAAAAGCGAAAGAGAAAAAATTGTGCATGGTAAGTGGTACGGCACGCAGATATCAAAAGGATTATCAGGAAATTCAAAGGCGTGTGGCACGCGGTGAAATTGGAGATATAGTAAGCGCAAATATGGTTCGAAATGGTGGGGCTTCCTGGTGGGTGGAAAGACAGCCGGGCTGGTCGGATGCTGAGTATATGCTGAAAAACTGGGCCAATTTTAGTCAGCTTTCAGGAGATCATATCGTTGAGATGTTTGTGCACGAGATCGACATTATGCACTGGCACTTTCAGAAAACACCATTAAAAGCAATTGGTTATGGAGGTCGGCAGCGTCGGCAATCGGGGAATCAATACGATTTTTTTTGCATTGAGTATGTCTTTGAAGACGGTCGGAGGGCAAACTGTTCATCGAGGCAGATCAATGGTTGCGACAATGTAAGTGATCAGATAATTACCGGCACGGAAGGCTACGCAGATGCGGTTGGCACAATTTATAATAAGAGAGGGGAAATTGTTTGGGAATACCCCTATCCGGCCGATACGGACGAAGATCAGCGTTGGAGAGTAAACAATCGGTTTAAACAGGAGCATATTGAATTTGTAAGAGCTATTCGTACCGGGAACTATCTGAACGATTCAGAAGATCAGGTAAATTCCACCAGAATGGCCATTATGGGACGTATGGCGGCATATACAGGCAGGGATGTAACATGGGAGGAGGTGCTGAATTCTGATTTACAGCTTGGCCCGCAGGTAACAGGATTTGGGCCGGTTACCGGTATGAGCGAAGAGCAGCCTGTAATAGGAGAGTATGTACAACCTGTAACTCGAACAGCATAAAATACCTTTTGAAAGATTTATTGGAAAAAAGAAAGAAAAAGTAAAAAATAAATTTTCATCTAATGCAACTTTTATATACTTTCTTCTTGTGATTAATTGTCTTTCCTGATGAGCTGGTAACTTGCACATCAGAAGAGCATTAGTCGCTGGTTTAAGTGATTGGACTTAGGTTAACTGGTAGAATGATTCCGTAGCTGGAATACAGATGATGTGATCTACTCAAAGATCAAGAAGACCCGGATGGTGAAATCATCCGGGTCTTTTATTTTTGGTTCCTTTTCTGAGTGTAAATTGCTTCTCGAGGGTGTCAATGTGAAGAGTTGCTGTCTCTTCGCTGAATCTTGTTTCAGTAAAATTGCGAATTACAAACCGTGCCCCGGCCTCTTTCAGCATCGGTGAAATTTTCTCTTCATTCACGCCGACTACCGTTGCACCCGCTCTCTCAGCAGCCATAACCCCGCTCACAGAATCCTCAAAAACCAGTACTTTTCTGATATTAACCCCGAGGTTATCAGCTCCAAGCAGATAACATTCCGGATCGGGTTTTCCTTTTTCCACATTGCTTGCTGTAACAATTGTATTGAATGGTTTTTGGATAGAAAGGCTCTGGAGCATCACCTCAACTTTTGGTGGCAACGCGCTGGTAACCAGACCAACATTTATAGAACTTTTAACAAGCTGGCTAAGAATCTTTTCAACACCGGGAATAATTGTATAGGAATCTTGTATGGAGTCATATCGGGTGCATTCTTTATCCATCTCTTTACGCTCATCGGGGCTGAGATGTGGAAAAAGTTCCTCAATGATAAATCGCGCAGGGCGGCCGTGAAGTTTTTCCTCAATGTACCCTTCATCAATCGATACACCATGCATCTCTATTTTTTCCGACCAAAAAGCTTCAACCTCCGCTTTCGTATCGATAATTACACCATCCATATCAAAAAGTATGGCATCGAATTCAGTTCGGTTCAGATTCATGACTAATTTGTGCTTTTCGGGGGATTTTTATGTTTTGTTTTAGTAAGATTCAGGTATGATCAAATAAAAAATACAGGAAAAGTAAGAATTGATTTTTCTACCCCTTACTTTTTATAAGGTAAAGGCTCTCAGCCTGTTTTGATAATAACTTTTTACCAAGCAATACTAAATAATTCAGTAATCTACACAGATCACATCATTTGCTAAAACATCAGAAACTATGGAAACACCAAACAGAAGAGACTTCATAAAATTAACATCGCTGGCCGTAGCCGGTAGCATGCTCCCCCTTGCAGGATGTTCAACAACCAGAGAAGCGGCTTTAGCTACGGGCACTGCTATAGATCCGTCATATAAACTTAAAGTAGGCCTGATTGGCTGCGGAGGCCGCGGTACCGGCGCTGCAAACCAGGCACTCTATGCCGATGAGAATGTAGAGCTGTATGCTATGTGCGATATTTTTGCTGATCAGCTTGAGACGTCACTCGAAACCCTAACGATGGTACACCCTGAAAAAATCAACGTACCCGAGGAGCGCCGTTTCATAGGTTTCGATTCCTATCAGAAACTGATCGACTCCGGCGTGGATGTGGTTCTTTTGGCAGCTCCACCCGTATTTCGTCCTGCACACCTTGAAGCAGCCGTAAACGCCGATCTCCACATCTTCTGTGAAAAACCGGTAGCTGTGGATGCCCCGGGTTATCATCGTATTATAGATGCAGTTGATATTGCAGAACAGAAGAAACTTTCTATTGTTTCCGGTTTTTGCTGGAGATATCATAACCCGAAGCGTGAATTTTACAACCGTATCCTCGATGGTGCCGTGGGTGATATCCGGGCGATCTACAACACCTACAACACAGGAAGTGCCATTTTTCGTGACAGACAGCCCGGCTGGAGCGAAACAGAATTTCAGCTGCGTAATTGGATGTATTACACCTGGATTGCCGGTGATCATATTGTGGAGCA
>SLGA01000253.1 GCA_007123985.1 Balneolaceae bacterium
ATCGGTTTGAAGAGCCCCGGAATTGATCACCTCCATGGCATTAAACCGCGGATCGAATCCATCCCTGAACTGCCCGGTGAAAGGATTAAAATGATCAGGACCGAGTGGCCTGAACCCGCGATGAAGATCCCGGCCGTGGTTCAGAATCACCACCCGAATTCCGGGAGTGGCGTAGATGCTATCAAAAATTTCATCCCAGTTGTCTGCCTGATAGTTAGGGATCGGTGCTTCTGCTACAGTTGGAAAGATGTTGAAATGGCCAATTCCGGTGGTTACTTCATTGCCAACGGCAGGCGTGAAATAGTGTCTGAGGCCCAACTCTGTGGCCACAGGTTCATAATCGATATGAATGTTGTGATCTGTTGCAATGGGAAAATCGATACCTTCGCCGGCAATGGTGATCAACCGCTCTTCAATGGATGCATCTCCGTGGCCTGAGTATGTAAAAGTGTGCGTGTGTGTATCACTGCTGATGTAACCCGGAGTGTGTACCTGCCGGGAGATTGCCAATTCGGTGCTGATTTCGGCACCTTCAACAATGGTTACAAAGGTAGAGTCCACACTGTACTCCATTCCCCTGTTCGCATAGAGGGTGTAGGTACCTTCGGGCAAACCAAATTTAGCCTCTCCGTTTCCCGTATAAATTACACCCGGGCGTACAGCCATATAGCCGTTTGTGGATGCCCCGGTTGTTTGAAGCGATTTTTGATTATTGACGATGGTTATTCGGGCAGGAATCGGGTTACCTGAGTCCTGATCTCTTACCTGAACTGAAACCCGGCCACTGTTTAAAACATCGTCAACAGGTTGGTGAATGATGGAAACATTTCCAAGCTGTATATCATCGGGCGTGTTGTTTGCCTGCTGAATCATTAAACGGTTCACACCATCGCGGATCGAAATTTCAGGAATCGTAAAATAGGCGGTGATATCGCTCTCGTCTGCGTGTAGATTACCAAGATGTAGATCGTTCAGCGTAATATTCCATCGCTGTTTTACATCGTTTTGGTGCAGTTTAAGGGTGGCAGGCAGTGAATTGGCTTCACTGTTGAAGTCGATGATCAACCTGTCACGGTGAACAATTTCAGGATAAAATGACCACTCGCGTTCAGGAGTTGATCGAATATGATGAATTTCACGATCCAGAACCTGCTGCGTCTGCGCTGTTAGAAGTTCAACCGGCAAATAGCCGGCAAGAAAAACACAGAAGGCTATGATAATTCTTGTTGCCGGCATATTGCTTTCTCCTTTTGTCAGATTCCGATACCCGGCATTCTGTTTCGTGCATTTTCGTGGTAAATTTTGTTAACTACCTCTTTTGGAAGTTTCAGGCCTTTAAAGGAACCATTTACCTGCCAAACTTCGAGCTCGTTGTCTGTAACAAAAAACTCCCAGTCCTCGCGCCACGTTTGCTCAGCGAGTTGCCGTACCTCTTCAGGTACGCTTTCATCATAGTGCATCAAATCGGTAGAGTACACAAACCGATCCTGATATGTAATAAAGAAATCGCGGAGTTTATCGTAATCTTCCTGGGCGAGATACTGGAGATGGGGAATTCTGTGCGCCATACCCATAATCATATTGGGATACCGGTCGAGGTGCTCGCTCATCATCTCAATACTCCACTCCATGCTTCCAAGATGAGCGGCAAAAAATACGAGATCAGGATTTTTATCCAGCATATTATTTCGAGATTCAATGATCTCATCATACGATGGATAATCGGGGTTCAGGTACATGTGGTATTGCGGATGGTTTGCAAAATAATCTCTGTCGTTGTTTACAGTCATCTCTTCAAGGGGCAGCCAGCAGTTGTGAGGTTCGCCGATATGGCCGAAGAGAACTTTCCCTTCGTCTGAGAGATATCTGAAAATCGGATCAAACTGTGGATCATCAATCATCACAAATTCACCATCTTCATTAAGTAATTCCATGCCAATGTTTTTCCACACTTTAACACCGAAAGCCCCCCTTTCGAATGACTCTTCAAGATAATCGAGAGCCTGCTGTTGCCATGCTTCGGAATCATCCCAGTTTTCGAGGGAAAATGCAGTTGTGTAGGCAAGCTGATCAGGATATTGTGCTTTCAATTGGGTGGCAACATCCTGCTGGTGTGTGATGGGCACTCTGCCTGAGTTTACATTTAGTGTAATCAGTTTCACATTATCGTTGATGGCCTGCTCAATCACAATTGGATCCATCACATTCAGGTGCACATGCGCATCAATCTTTTCCACGGAATAAAAGTCATCTACCGTATAGTAATTGTCGGCATCAGAATTACAACCTGTAAGCAGATACAGAAATGCCAAAATGGCTATGCTAAAGAAAAAGCTTTTGAGAGAGTTCATAAGGATGGATTTTTGAAATTTAAATTCATTTGAAAAAACAGCTATATCTATAAATGTAGCGTAATTGGGTTATTATTGAAAGCAGAATGGTTTTTATTTCATTCTTTTTAACATCAAAATAGTTTCCATTTAGTTTCGTTTTAATTTTATTGTAAATATAGGGGTTTTATCCCGGCGGGCGGTCCAATTAAATGTGAAATAAGAACAGTAATCAATGAAAAAAGGAAACAGTCGCAGAAAATTTATTTCAGATCTCACAAAAGGTGCTATAGGGGCTATGGGTGTTCCGGTACTTTTGGCAAAAAACAGTGGTAAAAACCAGTTCCAATACTCTGATGATCCCCCTGATCTGGCCGATATTGCACCCGATGGCGGAATACTTAGAGCCGGCTTGGTTGGCTGTGGGGGGCGTGGAACGGGAGCTGCGGTTGATTTTATCGATGCAGGCCCAAACCTCGAAGTGGTGGCACTGGGA
>SLGA01000146.1 GCA_007123985.1 Balneolaceae bacterium
AGATACAATTTGGAACCGGTTCCAAAAATGTATTTAGGTTTAACAAAATTACATCATACTACTTATATACCTGTCGCCACTACATTTATACTACTATGTAAAAAAGGGATTTTCTGAATGCTTAAACTCAAAATTACTTTCTTTTCAGTTGTTATACTTTTCTCCTTGCTGATATGCAGAGATATACGCGCGCAGGAGGTTAGAACCCCGGATATTCCCTTCAACCCGGAAACCTATGTTGTTTACAAAACAGAAAACCCTCTGAAGATCGATGGAAATATCAACAAAAAAGCATGGCTAAATACGGAATGGACCAACACTTTTGTTGATATTCGCGGTGGAGACTATCCTCCACCACGGTTCAAAACTCGCGCTAAAATGCTTTGGGATGATGAGTATTTCTATTTCGCCGCTAAGCTGGAGGAACCGCATGTATGGGCTACCATTACCGAGCGGGACGCGGTGATTTTTATGGACAATAATTTCGAGATTTTTATCGATCCAACGGGCGATACTCACCATTACTATGAGCTTGAAGTAAATGCACTTGGTACTATTTGGGATCTGATGCTAACCCAGCCTTACAGAAACGGCGGCAGAGCAATTGATGCATGGGATATTAAAGGGCTGAAAATCGGAATTGATATCCAGGGTACGCTAAATGATCCGACTGATACGGATGAAGGCTGGACCGTTGAAGTTGCAATACCATGGAGTGTTCTGCTGGAAACAACGCGCCACGGCATGCCAACCGACGGAACCCAATGGAGAGTCGGTTTTTCGAGGGTTCAGTGGCAAACCGAAATAATTGACGGCAAATATGTTAAACTGAAAGATCCCGAAACCGGCCTGGATCTGCCCGAGGACAACTGGGTTTGGTCGCCCCAGGGGCTCATAAATATGCACTTTCCGGAGATGTGGGGTTTTGTACAGTTTAGTGAAATAGTTGCCGGTATGGGCACCGCACCATTTAAATGGAATACCGATGAGGATTATAAATGGCTGTTACGAAAATTGTATTATAGGCAGATGGAGTACCGAAACGAAAACGGATATTACACTGAAAAAGCCGAAAATCTTGGGTACACTGAAATTTTTAAATCCCTCTTTGAAGAAGACGATTTTCTGCCACAACTTACTATTTCAGTGTTGGACAATAACTATATCATGCGCCTCCAGCCGGAGGGTACCACCCACAATTTTTACATCCGTAATGACAGTAAAGTCTGGAAAACAGAACGCTAACCTATAATTAATCAATCAGCAAGTATGAAACGAAAAGATTTCCTTAAATCAATCGGTACCGGTACAGCAGCATTTGCAGCTGCAACAACATTTCCATCGGTTTTGATGGCTAAAAGACAAGGGCGGCGATGGGATTCACAAAACTATACATGGATTTCGCACCATGGCGACAATGACGATGAGGCAAGAAAGCGCCTCGAACAAATTAAAAGATCCGGACTAAATGGAATTCTGCCCTCCGGCCAGTATGAGCGTTGGGTTCGCCTGGCGCAGGAATTCGATCTTGATGTACATGCCTGGTGGATCACGCTGCAACGCGGCGCCGACAGCTATCTGATTGAAAACCACCCCGACTGGTTTATGGTGAACAGAATGGGGCAGTCTTCTGTAGATTACCCCGCTTACGTTGATTATTACAAATGGCTCTGCCCAACACGGCCGGAGGCTCAGGAATATTTGATGCGGCAGGTTGATGAAATTATGGCCATCGATGAGATTAAAAGCGTTCACCTGGATTACATCCGCTACCCCGATGTAATTCTGCCGATTCAGCTGCAGCCCGTTTACAATATTGTGCAGGACAAAGAATACCCCGAATACGACTATTGCTACTGCGAAGCCTGCCGATCTAAATTCAAAGAACTCCACGGCGAAGATCCAATTGAGTTTACCAGGCCGGAAGAGCATGAGGTGTGGAACCGATTCAGGTACAATCAGATAACCCACCTTGTTAATCAGACAGCTGTGAAAGTTCGAAATGGAGGTAAAAAGCTTACAGCAGCCGTTTTCCCAACTCCCGATATTGCCCGTTCACTGGTGCGCCAAAACTGGGTGGATTGGTCGCTCGATGCCGTTTTCCCGATGATATACAACCACTTCTATCATAAAGATGCACGCTGGGTAGGCGAGGCTGTAGCAGAATGCCGCCGTGAGATGCCAAAAACCACACCGCTCTATTGCGGCCTCTACATTCCCGAAATGAGTGCTATTGAAGTTTCTCAGGCATATGAATATGCAATGGAAAACGGTGCTGCTGGTGTTACGCTCTTTCCAGATCATACCATGAGTGAGGAACAGTGGAACTATCTTAGAAGAGTTATTCTACAGGGTTGATATACACTTGCAGACCGTGCATAATCAGAAACCGAACATTCTAATGGTTGATACTGTTACGCTGATATATGAAACAGACTAATATAAACGATATCAAAAATGAGACAACTATTCGTATATACTATTGGCGTACTCCTGCTTTTGTTAATAGCATCATGCAATGAGGATACATCATCAGCTGATGTGGAGATAGAGACACTCGGAGTTTTTGTTGAAAATACCGGTACCTCTGATCTGATTTTACGGCAGGCAATCGTAACATTCTGCTATGAGGGAGCCGGCTGTATTGAAGGCAACGTTTCGAATTTCACTCTGCCGGCGGATGCCGGAGCACCTCTAGAACTTGGTATTTCAGACACTTCCCTGGAAACAACAGGTGTAATCGTTACGTTTCAGGCTG
This sequence comes from Balneolaceae bacterium, assembly GCA_007123985.1. Lineage (GTDB taxonomy): Bacteria > Bacteroidota > Rhodothermia > Balneolales > Balneolaceae > Rhodohalobacter. The sequence goes on from SLGA01000146.1 coordinate 2,759, forward strand.
TAACAGGTCAAGGTTCACTTGAAGTACAGCTGGGCTCTCCCGTTGCGAGCGGCGATTTTGAGCAGGCTGAGATACGTAAAGTTTCAGAGTTCGGTGCAGGAGAAACCGTTACCGTTACATATGGAGAAACCGGCCTGTAACAAAAAAACAAGCGCCATCCTCAGCCTGTACAAATTTTGCACTCTGTTATTTAAAGAGAATTACCAATAATTTGTATTTATATTGAAGTGGGTGCAAGATTCAGCAAGCCGGTACAAGCATGCAAAAAAAATCAGAGTACATTTTTAAATATCCGCCAAACCTGCAGGAACTCGATCTTGCAACCATGGTAAGCATGTACCGCGACAGGGGCGAACCACGCAGGGCAGCGCCCGGGAAATATCTTGCCTGTGCAGTAACTCAGAAATTATTGAAAAATGCCAAATGGTGGTTCGGTATCTATTACAGCCAGCCGGCATGGGACAGCCTCCTCACTAAGTCATCCGAAGGGTATCCTCTTACCGAGGCCGAGCTCAACCTGCTTGGCCTGCTACTTACCCTTGATGAAGAGCCACCGCAGCGAGAATTCGTTGAAAAAAATCTGGGTGTACTTCCGAAACTTGGTTATCTCATCGTAAATGATCTGCGTCAATTCGGATTCATCAACGAAGATGATTACGGTTGCCTGAGCATTACAACTACGGGTGAACGCGCGCTTCAAGGTATATGCAGGCGATTATATGGAAAGAGATTTATCCCGGAAATGCTCGAACTCTATCATCTGGATCCTTCGTTTGCACGAAATACCACCTCTCCAAACGATCAGCCCTCACTTTTTTGATTCAATACGGCTCATAATAAAATCCGAAAGAAATGGGGATCGGAAAACGGTATATTTAAGCTCGAAAAAGTTAAAAAATCTGAACGCGCCAGCACTGATCATTTAATCGTTTTATGGAATCATATCTTCAGGAAATAATTGGTAACGCACTGCGGAGCATGGATCTTGAAGAAGATCAAATACCTGAAATTAAAATTGAAACCCCAAGAGATCCCGATCATGGTGATGCAGCCACTAATGTGGCCATGCAGCTTGCAAAACCACTACGGAATAACCCAAGAAAAATAGCTGAACAACTTGTTGCTGCATTTCAGTTGGATCCTTCCAAAATTTCTGCTGCAGAAATTACCGGCCCCGGCTTCATCAATTTCCGGTTTGCTGAAAATTATCTCTATTCTGAACTGGAGAAACTCCTCAATGAAGGTCCCGATTTTGGAAAAACCATCGATAATCAGGGTATCAAGTGCCTTGTTGAATTTGTGAGTGCAAACCCCACCGGACCACTTACAGTTGGGCATGGCCGAAATGCTGTTTTAGGCGATACAGTTGCACGCCTTCTTGAGTGGACAGGAGCCGATGTGCAGCGGGAGTACTATTTCAATAATGCGGGCCGGCAAATGAGAGTGCTTGGCCAGAGTGTGCAGGCGCGTTATAAAGAACTTCTTGGTGCTGATAGTGATTTCCCTGAAGGTGGTTATGAAGGTTCCTACATTGCAGATATTGCCCAAAAACTTATCGATAAGCACGGCGATAAGCTGCTTGATGAAACCGATGAAAAGCTGTTTAAAGAGAAAGCCGAATCAGAAATTTTTGATGAGATCAAAAAAACGCTGGAACGGATGAATATCGTAATGGACTCTTTTTTCAATGAGCATTCACTCTATGAAAACGGCTCCATCGAGCAGGTTATTAAAACTTTTCGCGAGAAAGGGGTGGCTTACGATAGCGATGGGGCTGTCTGGTTCAAAACTACAAAATTCGGGAAAGATCAGGATACGGTGCTGGTGAAAAGTTCGGGTGAACCAACCTATCGCCTGCCCGATATTGCATACCATGCTGAAAAACTGGATCGCGGGTTTGATCTCTGCCTTGATGTTTTCGGCGCCGATCATATCGATACCTACCCGGATGTGATGAGCGGAATTGAAGTGCTCGGATATGACAAGAATAAAGTAGAGGTACTTGTTTACCAGTTTGTTACTCTGGTTAAAGATGGCAAACCATACAAAATGAGTACCCGAAAAGCGAATTTCGTGACCCTCGACGACCTTATGGATGAAGTAGGTGAAGATGTAACCCGCTTTTTCTTTCTGATGCGATCACCCAATACCCACCTCGAATTTGATGTAAATCAGGCAAAGGAGGCCGGAGAGAAAAATCCTGTGTTCTATCTGCAGTATGCTCATGCTCGTATTCAATCCATCCTCAGAAAAGTGGAGAGCATTGAAAACTTCACTAAACAGCCAAATCTCGAACTTTTACAACATCCGGCTGAGATCACACTCATCAAGAAATTACTTAGTTTTCCGGGGGCTGTATCAAACGCGGCATCTCATCGCGAACCGCATCGATTAATCACCTACCTGAACGAGCTTGCTTCCGAGTTTACATCGTTTTATCACGATTGCAGAATAGTAGGCGAGGAAAAAGAGCTGATGCATGCGCGAACAAAACTTGCCGGTGCAACAGCACGTGTATTGGCAAACGGGCTGGCGATTCTGGGCATCACTGCACCCGACAGGATGTAACCCCTATACCGGTCGCAGTTTAGTAAAGCAAACAATCCCTTTGATCAACTGCTCTTCAACCTCGAAACCTGCACGTTGGAACAGATCGTTGCTTTGCTCCGGAGTCCAGAATTTTATACCGCTCCACTCTGCAGAATTTTGCAACACTCTGCCGTACCAGCTGCCTGCCTGTACAAGGTGCATCACAAAAAATACACCCCCCTTTTTTAAAACTCGCCGGCATTCGTAAAGAACTTTCAGTTCATCACTAAGCTCATTCAGAGTACCACCCATCACAACACCATCAAACGTACCTGCAAAGAACGGAAGTTCGCGTGCATCAGCCCGTATTAAAAACAGATCGGTTTGATCGGCTTCTGCCTTCAGGCGTGCTTCCTCCAGCATTGCATGAGAAAAATCGAGTGCAATGTGCGTGCTTTCCGGTTCAGCTTTTTTTAAAGACCTTGCATAGAGAGCCGTTGAGCAACCTACATCAAGATATATTCCATTCGGTTTTGGATGAACCCATTTATTTAACAGTTCTTTCTCTTTTTCAATGGGAAATGGTTCTCCTGTAAGAAGTGAAAGTGAGCGTACCCTCCATAAATCTTCATACACAGATGCCGTAAGATTCCAGTGATTGGTGCTTTGCGCAAGGGTATAGTGCTTCTCTTCGGTGATCAGATCAGCGATGTTATTCTTAATGGGATATTCGTCACCTTTGGATGAGCATATCGTACCGCTAAACGGTTTCGACAGATCAGATACCTCAGCCGGAATTGAGATTTTCTCTCCATCATAAAGCGGGGAACGAAGATTTGGTTTTTTCATAGATTGCTATTGAATTACCCTAAATATTACGCAAACAGAGTGCGCGTGTTGCGCTATTTCTGATTGATAATGGATATCTGAGCACCCTTCTCAACACCTAACATCTCTTTAGCATTTCCTTTGTTGATGGCTACTTCAAGAGTTCCGGAACTTCCAATATAAGCAGCCGGCTCTCCGTCGGGAACATCTCCGTACGTGAGCACAATATTTTTAAGAATTGTGTTACCTACATAAATTCTGAACTGAGATGAGTTTACAGCTTCTTTTATCAAAGTTTCGGGAATGTTAGAGATCAGATTTCCGAAACGATCGATGTGAACAATCCATCCCTGAATACCATCCCTGTCGGAGATTGGAATTGCCCATCGAAAAGTTACAAGCTTATCAAGCGGCCTTCCAAGGCGGCCAATATCTAATCCCTTTGAGAGATGAGCCGCTACCGGTGCAAAAATATCTCTGCCGTGAAATGTATTCGATCTCTGCTCTCTCCAGAATTTTTCATTATTCAGTACAACAGCTTCGTACTCGTAATCCTCACCAATCAGAGAGAAAATACCATTATCGGGGCCTACAAAGTATTGATCCTCAATTTTTATGGCTACTGGATTTCGATGCGTGCCAACTCCGGGATCTATCACCACAAGATGAACCGTATTTGGCGGGTAGAGCATGGTTGCATTGCGAACTACCCACGCACCCGCCATGATATCCTGGGGTGGTATTTGATGAGATATATCAACCAGACGTGCTTCCGGTGCTACTCCCAGGATAACTGCTTTTATGGCACTTACATAGTGATCTTGTAAACCAAAGTCTGTGGTAAGTGTAATAATTGATGCCATAAACTGTATTTGGCCACTTTAATGAGTGATTCAGAACTATACCATCCTACTTACTCTGAAAGCCGATGTTTCTTCCTGATTTGTTATGCGTAGCTGTTCAGCATTACCGGCATCACAAGCATCAGCATCTCTTCACCTTCTTCTTCTTTTGCAGGTTTTACAATGCCAGCCCGGTTTGGAGTAGAGAATTCAAATCTTGCCTCTTCGCCATCCACATTGCTGAGCACATCTGCCAGATATTTTGCATTAAATCCAATCTCCATGCCGTCTGCGCTGTACTCGCAGGCAATAGTCTCTTTAGCTTCGCTGCTCATGTCGAGGTCTTCTGCGCGAATAGTAATTTTGTCGCGTTCGAGCTGCAGACGTATTTGCCGGGTAGAACTGCTTGAAAATACAGAAACACGACGTACGGTTGAGAGCATCTGATTTTTATCGATCAGTAAATTTTTGTCGTTATCACGAGGTATCACCGATTCATAGTTGGGATACTGCTCGTTGATGAGCCTGGTAATTACAATGGTACTGCCGCTTTTAAACTGTGCATGATCACTGGAAACTTTAAGCTCGCAATCGGCTCCATCCAATGCTTTCGATACAAGATTCAGCGCTTTATCCGGCACAATAAACGAAAGAGGTTTTTCTGATGTGAAATTGCTGTTTATGAACCGTACAAGGCGATGCCCGTCTGTGGCTACAAACTTTGTTGCTTCTGTGCCAATATCAAAATAAACACCCATCATAGCAGGGCGGAGATCATCCGTTGAAACAGCGAACATTGTTTTGCTGATGGCGTTCTGAATAAGCTCCGTGTCTGTATTCAGTGTTTCGCCTGCTTCCATATCCGGGATTTCGGGAAATTCGTCCGCTTCTTCTCCAACAAGCTTATACTTGCCTTTATCTGTTTTGAACTCCACATTTTGATCTGCATCCACTTCAAAAAAGACCGGGATATTCGGGAGCTGCCGCAATGTTTCCAGAAGACGTTTGGCGGGTATCGCAACAGAACCTTCCTCCTCGATTTCTGCATCGATGTACTCGATAATGGAAATTTCAAGATCGGTTGCAGTCAATTTAAGCCTGCCGTCTTCACTTTCAAATAGAATGGTTTCGAGAATAGGAAGGGTTGCCTTATTTGGTACCGCCCCGATCACTGCCGAAAGGCCTCCGTTTAAATCGTTGCTAGTTACATTAAATTTCATAGTCAAAAATCAAAATTTGTGGTCAGTTTTCTCGTGGGTTTTTCTAATACTTTTCCGTACGGTCAATCATCATATACTAACAAATCCTGTCTCTTACCGCAACTTACAAAACATTGTGTAACACAAAAATTCAATGCTTTTTGATTAAATTAAATCCTTTGAAAAAGTGAGTATAACTCATTTCTCTTCGGGCCGGATACCCAGTTTTTTGCAAAGTTCAGACAGCGTTCTCTTCTCCTCTTCGGTTAGCACACTGAACTCCTCTTTAATTCTTTCGAGATGTTTTGGGAAAAAGTCCTCAATTAACGCTTTACCTTCTTCCGTTAAGTGGATGAGTACGGCACGGCGTTCGTCAGGGTCTTTTTCCCGTTTTACGTATCCGCTTTTTTCAAGATTATCGATCACCATTGTGATATTTCCGCCGCTTTTCAGAAGTTTTTCTCCAATTGCACGCTGGTTCAGCGGACCGAGGTGCAGCAGAACTTCAAGTGTTCCAAACTGGCTAACGGTAAGATTTGCATCCGCAAGATGCCGGTTTAACCGGTTATTAATAGATTCGGTTGCCCTCATCATTTTTATGAATGCATTCAGTGTACTTTTATCTGACTTTGAACCTGAATAGTGAGTTCCCATACCGTTTTTTGTTTAGTAAACATCAGCAGTTTCTGCTAAATATAATTTATTTCCAAAGATTTACGAGCTAACAAGGCGTGCATACTTTCTCTTCCCAACTTTCAGCTCCAGTTCATCGCCCGAAGAAATGGTAATGGCAAAATTGGGATCGGTTATTTTTTCTTCATTGATGCTCACACCACCCTGTTTCATCATCCGCTTGGTTTCTCCGTTGCTGCCGGTCAGGCCCGCATCCGCAATAACATCCATAAGACGATGCTCACTTCCGGCTTCAAGCTCAATAACAGGAGCATCGTCCGGTATGTTCTTTTTGATAACCGTCTCCTCAAAATGTTTCCTTGCCGCAGCCGCAGCCTCCTCCCCGTGATACATTCGGGTAATGGCAAAAGCAAGCTGGTGTTTGGTATTCCTTGGATCCGATTCGGTTTTTATTTTCAGTTCAGGGAGCTCATCAACCGGAATATCTGTCACCAGTTCAAAGTAGGGATAGATTAGCTCATCGGGAATGGAGAGAGATTTGCCATACATTTCATTGGCCGGTTCGTCAATGCCTATATAATTATCGTACGATTTACTCATTTTCATGGAGCCATCTGTACCAACAAGCAGCGGCATCATCAAACAAACCTGAGGATCAATTCCATCAGCTCTCTGTAAATCTCTTCCAACTAAAAGATTAAATTTCTGGTCGGTTCCACCCAGTTCAACATCCGATTTCAGATGTACAGAATCCTGGCCCTGCGCTAGTGGATAAAGGAATTCGTGAAGGGAAATCGGCTCATTATTTTGATATCTTTTGGAAAAATCATCCCGTTCTATCATCCTGGCCACCGTAAGTTTTGACGATAACCGAATCACATCCATGAAGGTTATGGGGCCCAGCCAGTCGTTATTATTAACGATTGTTGTTTTGGATTCATCCAGAATTTTTTTTGCCTGCTCGATGTAGGTTTCCGCATTTACGCGTACTTCTTCGTCGGTTAACGGCGGACGGGTTTTATTCTGCCCGGTTGGATCGCCGATCATGGCAGTAAATCCGCCGATAATCAGAATGGCCTCGTGCCCCAGATCCTGAAATTGTCGCAGTTTTCTTAAAATTACGGAGTGGCCAAGGTGAAGGTCTGGCCGGGTGGGATCAACCCCAAGTTTAATTTTTAATGGTGTATTGGTTTGGCGCGATTTTTTGAGCTTCTGTTTCAGCTCTTCTTCAGGAACAATCTCCACCGTTCCTCTTTTTATCACAGCCATTTGTTCTTCAACCGATATAAAACTCATGATTCGGGTTCAGGTTCAGGTTTATCAAATATTGGTAAGGATCGGAGCGTATTACTTTCTCTGATACTTTTTTCAATCGTCTCAACAAAATTTACAGCCTGCGGGTACACCGTTGCAATAATATCAAATGCTGCAGGGGCAAGTGTAATGGTTGTACTGTAGCTGAGTGAGTTCTGTCGTGATTCTTGATTGGGCCTGTCGAAGCCTGCAAGGAGCAGCAAAATTGCGCTAATGAGCAGCGCAACCTTTAATCCACCAAAAAAAGCACCGCTTACTGCGTTCAGAATACCCAGGCGGGCATAGGTAAAAATCCGTTCTAACCAAAAAGCAGTAACCTGCACAGCTGCCAGAGTTACAAAAAAGATAACTACACCGCTAACCAGAACAGCATTGTCCACATTATCAACAAATGGACGCAAAAAACCGGAAACTGGGCCCATGTAATTAAACGTCACAAAAATGGCGATCACAAGCCCCGCAACACCAAAGAATTCTTGTATAAACCCCTTCATAAAACCTCTGTAAGCGAAATAGCCAATCGGTACTAAAATAAAGAAGTCGAGTGCGTTCATGCGTGGTCAGCTTGAGAGTTCATCTTTCACAACTGAACTAATCAATGCCCCGTCAGCTTTCCCTTTCAGCCTGCCCATTAGCGCTCCCATCACTTTGCCCATATCCGCCATGGACGAGGCACCCA
>SLGA01000302.1 GCA_007123985.1 Balneolaceae bacterium
AATAAAATAGCCTTTTTTTAATTCATTTTCAACGCTTTCACGAAGTGTTCCATACAGCGTTCCATTGTAGAACTCTTCCCATTCCAGAAAAGCACCGGCTTCGACTTTTTCTCTGAAAGTATTTTCCGAGAGAAAGTGGTAGTGAACCCCGTTTTCTTCTCCGCTTCGGGGCGGACGTGTTGTGGCACTAACAGAAAAGTTGATTTTTGAGAAATCCCTGAGTAACCGTTTCGTCATCGTGGTTTTGCCCCCTCCGCTTGGGGAGGCAAGTATCACTATTTTACCCTTTTTACTCAACGTTTTGAACCTGTTCCCGTATCTGTTCCAGTTTCTCCTTGCCAAGTACAATGTGCTGCGAGATGGTGGAATCGTTCGCTTTAGAGCCAATGGTATTTAGCTCTCTGTTGATCTCCTGGGAAAGAAAATTTAACCTTCTGCCTACCGGTGTGTCACTTTGAAACGCCTCAAGAAAAAATTTAAGATGCGAGTTGAGCCGGATAATCTCTTCGTTGATATCCATTTTGTCGGCGATAAGTGCGATTTCAAGCTCGAGACGTTCGGGGTCTATTTGATCATCTGTGAGAAGATTTTTGATACGGCTTTGCAATTTTTCACGTACTTCAGGCACCCTGTTTTCCGATAGCTTTTCCACCTCTTTTACAATTTCAGCAATTCCGTTTATCTGCTTCTCAAGGTCGTTTTTTAGCTCTTCACCTTCCTGGTCTCTCATTTCGTTGAGGTTATCGAGCGCTTTTTCTATAGCCGTTGCAGTACAGTCCCAGATTACTTTCAGTTCATCTTCGTCCTCCTCTTTCGATTTGAAGATCCCGTCAAAATGCAGGATATCGTGAATTTGTACCGGCTGATCAATCCCCGCAAGGCTTTTTATCTGTTTAAGAATATTTCCGTACGCTTTCACCATATCTTCGTTGTAGGTGATATCGAGCCCGTTTTTCTCAGTATTTTCAACATTTACGCTGAGGTGAACTTTACCGCGGGATAGTTTTTTTTGAACAATCTCTTTGATGTCAAATTCATGCTGTTGTATGGTTTGCGGAGTTCTTGAAGAGATATCAAGATAGCGGCTGTTCAGTGTTTTAACCTCAACGGTTACCTGAAATCCGTTTGAGGAGGCTTCACCCCGCCCAAAACCTGTCATAGATCGGATCATGTAAATGATTTAATAATTAGTGATTTGCCTGAAAATACTAAAGTAACTGCACCAAACCATAAACATTTATTGTATGGAACTGATCAAATTTTTGGCGAGTTTTTTTGCTTCATCGGCTGTTTTTGCTTCACTGTACACACGAACAATGGGCTCTGTGTTCGATTTTCTGAAGTGAACCCAGCCGGTATCAAAATCTATTTTCACACCATCGGTTGTGTTCGGTTTATGATCCCGATAAAGTTCGGCAACTTTTTCCAGCAGTGAATCTGCATCGGTACCAAGATGAGTAAGTTCTATTTTTTGTTTGCTCATCTCATAATCGGGAAGTGTATCGCGATAGGTAGATGCTTTCATCCCAAGTTCTGCTAAATGCTGCAATATCATTGCTGTGCCAACAAGAGCATCGCGGCCGGGGTGCAGATCGGGATTGATGACCCCTCCATTTCCTTCTCCGCTAATTACAGCTCCTTTTTGTTGCATCACTTTTACAACATTTATTTCACCCACGGCGGCTCGGTGGCATACTTTTCCATATTTTTTGGTGATATCATCAGCGGCCCTTGATGAAGATAGATTTGTTGCGGTATCTCCGGGTTTTTTACCGAGCATAAAATCAAATGCGGCTACCTGTGTGTACTCCTCGCCAAAAAGGCGGCCGTTTTCATCCACAAGGGCAAGGCGATCTCCGTCCGGATCGGTTACCACACCCAGGTCGCAGCGACTTTTCTTTACGAATTCGCAGATTTCGGTGAGATGTTCAGGCAGCGGTTCAGGATTGTGGGGAAACAGACCATTGGGTTCGCAATGCAGTTTATGGACTCGTGCTCCCAGTTTTTCAAGTAAAGCGGGAAGAGCCACAGAACCGGCGCCGTTAACGGCATCCACAGCAACAGAAAATTGCTTCTTTTTGATGGTATCCGCATTGATATACGGCAGTTTTAGAACCTTCTCAATGTGGTGATCAATCGCTTCATTTTCGATTGTAATTTTACCGATTTCATCAAACATTTTGTACGAAAATGCACCCTTTTCAGCAATATCCAGAACTTTCCGGCCTTGTTCTGCATCCAGAAATTCACTCTTATTGTTCAATAGTTTCAGGGCGTTCCACTGTTCAGGATTATGGCTGGCTGTGAGTATAATGCCACCGGCAGCGTTATGTTTCAGAACACTCATTGCTACTGTAGGCGTAGGGGCAATTCCGATTTTTATCACATCGCAACCAACACTTTGAAGCGTAGCGCATACAATGTCTTCACAGATTTGACCCGTTACTCGTGAGTCGCGCCCAACCACTACTGCGCCGCCTTTAAGCCATGTTCCGTAAGCCGCAGTGAAGGTGACAAGGTTTTCCGGGTTCAGATGAGATCCGAAAATTCCGCGAATTCCGGATACAGAGATCATTAAAGACATGAATTATGAGAGTTTTATATGTTTAGGTTTTAGCTTTCCAGTAGATCAGCTATCGGATTGATTCAGTTTGGCTACTAACTTTTCCATTTTGTATCTGCAATACCGCCGTGCTGATTTTCATACCGAGCCATCACAAAAAAGAGGTCAGACAACCGATTCAGATAGATTACAGTTTCATCGTTTACGGCCTCGCCCGATTTTAGCTCTACAGTATATCGTTCTGCTCTTCTGCAAACTGTGCGGGCAAGGTGCAGTGTTGCAGCTGCGAGAGTACCTCCCGGCAGTATGAATGCTGTGAGTGGTGGTAATTTTTCGTCAAGTTCGTCAATCCAGCTCTCAAGCATTTGGATATGGCTGCTGCTGATGCGTTCAACTTTATCTTTTTTTGATAGCGGTGTGGCCAGATCAGCACCCAGCGTAAAGAGCTGGTTCTGAATAGTGCTTAAAATTTGAATGCCAGTTTCACTCGCAGAGTGCGCCAACACCACCCCGAGTACCGAATTGAGCTCGTCAACAGTGCCGTAGGCGTGCAAGCGGATGTGGTGTTTTTCAATCGGAGTGCCGCCAAACAGTGCTGTACGGCCTTCGTCGCCCTTTTTTGTGTAAATTTTCATGGATCAAAGATTTTTATGAAAGGTACTAAGCTTAATGTTTTTTATCAGATATTATTCCGAAATATGATAGCCTCTGTCTTTGATTTTAAAATCAAGCAGTAGATGGCGGAACGAAGAAATGGTCCTTTCAAATCCTGAAATATCTTCCGTTTTACACCCGACAGATAGCTTTACTGTTTCTGCATATTCAGAACTTAGCTCAAATAACAGAAAGCTGTTTTTTAGCTTATCAATATACCCCTGATGGCTGTATTCGTAGTGAATGGAATAGATTTGGATTGGAATTATTTCTTTAAGGGTTGCATTTTCAACAGCTGCTCCTGCGCAGAGGTTGTAGGCTTCAATCAACCCCGCTTTTCCCAGTTTTGTTCCACCGTAATACCGAACTGCAACCAGCAGTACATTCACCATTTTGTTTGATTTTAAGACATTTAAAATGGGCATACCGGCTGTTCCGTTTGGCTCACCATCATCATTTGCAAACTCTTCGGGTTGGGCGGGATCTATTATGTATGCATAACAGTGGTGAGTAGCTGTCGGATGCTCATTTTTTATATCTTCAAGTGCTTTTTCTGCATCTTGCAGATTATTTGCAGGGCAGAGGTAGCCAAGAAATTTTGACCCCTTCACCCTTAAATCGGAGTGGAATATCTTAGTAACTGTAAACACGATAGTGAATTAAAGAGCATGAAAATTCAGACCAATTTAGACCTTTTCTTAATAAGGACAAATCAGTCTATAATTACGCATTTATCTTGCCTTTTACGGCAAAAGAAACGAATTTATTAGTCTAATAACTAAAGGGAACTCAAATAAAAACTACCCTGTTTTTTACCCCATAAACAGCTCACATAACAGTAGAAAATATGCCATCACTTATTGAAGCGTTTCAGTCACAGGTTGGCCGAAAAATTCTAACGGGTTTGACCGGATTTTTGCTCGTCTTTTTTATCATATTCCATCTTGCCGGTAACCTGGCAATCTTTGGAGATCCTGATGCAATGAACAGCTATTCTCAATTTTTACATGACCTGGGGCCGCTTTTATGGGTGGCCAGAATCGGGTTATTGTTGATTTTTGTAATTCATGCGTACATTGGAATATCTATCTGGTTAAACAAACGAAAGGCACGGCCTCAGCAATATAAAGTTTACAGCAGTAAAGGCGGTCCAAGCAGGCAGGGATTAAGTTCCAGAAGCATGGCATTTACAGGAGTTGTTCTCCTCATTTTTGTGGTATTTCACATCAACACATTTGCTCTCGGAGATATGGATACCGTAATGATTGACGGGCGAGCAACTCATGATGTGAAAACATTGGTAATCGACACGTTCCAAAACCCGATTTATGCTTTTGGGTACACGATTGTAATGATTCTTTTGGGCGCACACCTTGGCCACGGTATCTGGAGTGCATTTACATCGCTCTCACTTCGCAGTAAAAAAGCATCAGCTACCATCTACACAATTGGTGTTGTTGCAGCAGTTCTGCTTGCAGTTGGCTTCCTCTTCATTCCGCTCTATATCTATTTTGGCGGTGGATGCGAAGCAGCACTTATTAATTGTAATTAACAGGTTTTTAACTGATTCAAATCAAAGATTATGAAATTAGATCCTAAAATACCTTCAGGCCCATTGGCTGAGAAGTGGACCAAGCACAAAAACGATATTCAGCTGTTATCGCCAAATAACAAAAGAAAGCATAAAGTAATTGTTGTTGGTACAGGTTTAGCCGGCGCATCAGCAGCAGCAAGTTTATCAGAGCTGGGGTACAATGTTGAAGTATTCAGTATTCTCGATTCGCCCCGAAGAGCGCACAGTATTGCTGCACAGGGAGGTATCAATGCAGCAAAAAACTACCAGAATGATGGCGATAGTGTCTGGAGACTTTTTTACGACACTATAAAAGGCGGTGATTACAGAAGCCGAGAAGCCAATGTATATCGCCTTGCCGAAAACTCGAACTACATTATTGACCAGGCCGTTGCACAGGGAGTGCCGTTTGGCCGAGAATACGGTGGTCTGCTCGATAACCGATCATTTGGTGGTGCGCAGGTATCACGTACGTTCTATTCGCGCGGGCAAACCGGCCAGCAGCTTTTGCTTGGTGCATATCAGGCCATGATGAAAGAGGTTCATTCCGGCCGTGTGAAAATGTACAATCGCCACGAAATGCTTGATTTGGTTCTGGTGGATGGCAAAGCGCGCGGAATCATTACCCGGGATTTGGTAAAAGGAACCATCAACAGGTATGAAGCGGATGCAGTAATTCTATGCACCGGCGGTTACGGGAACGTGTTTTACCTGTCAACCAATGCCAAGAATTCTAATGCTACGGCAGCATGGAGATGCCACAAACGTGGTGCAGCTTTTGCAAATCCATGTTTTGTGCAAATCCACCCAACATGTATTCCGGTTTCAGGCGACTATCAGTCAAAACTCACGCTGATGAGTGAGAGTCTCAGAAATGACGGCCGTGTGTGGGTGCCGCGCAATAAAGATGAAAAACGACCTCCTAATCAAATTCCTGAAGATGATCGTTACTACTATCTCGAAGAGCGCTATCCGAGTTTCGGAAACCTTGTTCCACGTGATGTTGCCTCAAGGAATGCAAAACTGGTTTGCGATGATGGGCTTGGAGTAGGGGATACAGGGCTTGCTGTGTATCTCGATTTCCGTGATGCCATCAAACGCGACAGCAAAGAGGTGATCCAGGCCAAGTACGGCAACCTTTTCGATATGTATGAAAATATTATGGATGAAAATCCATATGAAGTACCGATGAAGATATTCCCTGCTGTCCACTACACAATGGGCGGGCTTTGGGTTGATTACAACCTGATGAGCAATATCCCCGGATTGTTTGTGGCAGGAGAAGCAAACTTCTCTGATCACGGTGCGAACAGGCTTGGCGCAAGTGCACTGATGCAAGGACTCTCCGATGGTTACTTTATTGTTCCTTACACGGTTGGTAACTATATCGCTGATGAAGAGCTTCCTAAAGTCTCAACAGACCATAAAGCATTTGATGAAGCTGTTGAAAGCTCCACAAAAATCATGGATAAACTACTTTCAGTAAAAGGCAATAAAACCGTAATTGAGTTTCACCGTGAGCTTGGTAAGATAATGTGGGACAGAGTAGGTATCTCCAGAAGCAAAGAGGGACTCGAATCTGCCATTGAGCAAATAAGGGAACTTCGTGAAGAGTTTTGGCAAAATGTAAATGTGCCGGGCGACGCAAGTTACTATAACAAATATCTTGAGTTTGCATACCGAGTTGCCGATTACTTCGAACTCGCTGAGCTCATGGCAATTGATGCACTGGACAGAGGTGAATCATGCGGTTGCCATCTGCGCGACGAGTACCAGACCGAAGAAGGCGAGGCCCTCAGAAATGATAAAGAGTATGCTTTTGTTTCTGCATACGAATTTCTGGGAGTAAATGGTAAACTTGAGACCAAACTCCACAAAGAGGAACTCGAGTTTGAGTTTGTTGAATTGAAACAAAGAAGCTATAAATAACAGGACATTTTATGAGTTTAATGACAATTAACCTTAAAGTTTGGCGGCAAAAAAACGCAGAAAGCCCCGGTAAATTTGAGGACTATAAACTTGATGAAGTAAGCGAGCACATGTCGTTCCTTGAAATGCTGGATGTGCTGAACGAAAATCTCATCAAAGAAGGAAAAGATCCTGTTGAGTTTGATTACGACTGCCGTGAAGGTATATGTGGCTCCTGTAATATGGTAATTAACGGCCGTGCTCATGGACCGAAGCACAAAACAGCGGCATGCCAGCTCCATATGCGAACCTACAACGATGGTGATACCATTGTGATTGAACCTCCGAGAGCTGCTGCATTCCCAATCATTAAAGACCTGGTTGTTGACCGCTCCGCCTTCGATCGTATTATTGAAGCTGGCGGATATATCTCAGTTAAAACAGGAGCTGCACCGGAAGCGAACCTCATTCCGGTTCCTCAGGAAGTTTCAAATGATGCTTTCGACTATGCAACTTGTATCGGTTGTGGTGGCTGTGTGGCAGCATGTCCGAATTCATCTGCTGCACTCTTTACCGGTGCAAAACTTGCACACTTGAACAGCCTGCCACAAGGCCAGCCCGAGCGAGATAAACGATCCATTGCAATGGTTAATCAGATGGAAAAAGAAGGCTTTGGAGACTGTTCAAATTACGCTGAGTGCGAAGCGGTTTGCCCGGTTGGAATCAGTATTTCTTCAATTGCACAAATGCGAAGAGATTATATGAAAGCAATATTCTAATCATATTAAATCTGTTTGATTACAGTAAAGACTTCTATAATTTTCGAAAGGCTTTGATGAATAATCAAAGCCTTTTTTTGTAACCAAAAATCACATGGAAATATGCAATCAAGACGAATATCTGTTTTAGTAGTTCTGATTTTTTTAGCTATCGGGCACACAAATCATGCACAATCACAAGAGTGGCAGGTAGGCATCGATTTCGACCTTGCCGCACCTCAGGGAGAGTTCAGCGATCAGTTGGATAAGCTCGGATGGGGGCTGAACATCATGGGGGGGTACCGTTTTGCAGATACACCGTTTATGCTGGGGCTCGAATTTGGATTTATGAATTTCGGCCGTGATGTGCGCGATGCACCTCTTAGTACAACCATACCTGATCTCAGAGTAGAGGTAGAAAACAGCTATAACCTTGTGCATGGCGATCTTCTGCTCAGGTTAATTCCACCGCCAACTACGGTTCGCCCATATATCGAAGGGTTGGTTGGTTTTAATTATTTCTACACTGAAACAGTAATTCGGGACAGAGGATCATTCAGCGGAGAAGAGAGGCTCAGAGATACAAACTTTGAAGATACAGCCTTGAGTTACGGCTTTGGTGCCGGTGTGCAGTTCAGGCTGTACCAGGATAGGGCGACCGAACGAGCTCCTGATGAAGTGATGCCATCTGGAGTGTATGTAACACTGGCGAGTCGCTATATGTTTGGCCGTGAGGCAGAATACCTTCAGGAGGGATCCATAGATGTTGTTACGAGACCCGGTGAAGTTCTTTATGATGTAAGCCGTTCAGAAACAGATTTACTCTATTTTAAATTAGGACTTGTGATTACATTCTAAGCCCTGCGTTGTATGCAGTAAATCAAATCGTAAGCTGATTATGACAGAATTAACCCTCGACAGTGCAAGAGAAGTGCTGAAAAAGTATTGGGGGTACGATTCATTCAGGAAAGGGCAGGGCCAGGCAATTCAATCCATACTTGAGGGGAATCAAACACTTGTACTTTTCCCCACAGGGGGCGGTAAATCGTTATGTTATCAGGTGCCGGCTTTAATGCTTGATGGGCTCACTGTCGTAATTTCCCCTTTGGTAGCCCTGATGCAGGATCAGGTAGATCAGCTGAAAGCACTTGGCGTACGTGCAACATTTATTAACAGCACACTTTCATCCTACGAGGTGGAACAGCGGCTGGTGAATGCGCGCAATGGAATGTATAAGATGATATATATTGCGCCCGAGAGACTATCAACCAACCTCTGGAAAGCCGAACAATCTCAGTTGCGCATTAGTATGGTTGCTATTGATGAAGCTCACTGTATATCCGAATGGGGACATGATTTCAGGCCATCTTATCGAAATATTCGTGATGAATTGGAAGGTTTGAGTTCTGATGTGCGATGGCTGGCTTTAACAGCAACTGCCACGCCGGAAGTACGGGAAGATCTTCTGAAATCTCTCAGGTTTAAAAAACCGTCGGTAATAACAAGCGGTTTTAAGAGAGAAAATCTTATATGGTGGGTAAAGCAATCAGACAGAAAAAAGAGTGATATTTCAAAAACAGTGCTCAAAGCGGCAAAGATGGGCAGCGGTATCTTATACTGCTCTACCCGTAAAGATTGTGAAAGATATGCAGAATTTTTTAGCGGCAGAGGTGTACCGGCAAAACCATATCATGCAGGCCTTGAACCGTCAAAGCGCGAATCGATTCAACGAGAATGGGTTACCGGTAAAGTTCCGCTTGTGGCTGCAACCAACGCTTTCGGAATGGGGATTGATAAAGCGGATTGCCGATATGTAGTTCATCACTCCATGCCATTTTCTCTGGAAGCATACTACCAGGAGGCGGGCCGGGCCGGGCGAGATGGTAAGGAGAGTTATCCGATTCTGCTTTTCAAAGAGAGTGATGTGGATTATCTGAAGCAACGAATTGAAAAATCGTACCCCGACTACCAATCGTTGCAAAAAGCATATGATGCCCTTTGTGATGAACTTGAGCTTGCAACGGGTAGCGAGATGGAGCATGCACAGCCGGTTGATATGAATGCCGTTGTAAGGAGAATCAGAACCACTGCTGCAAAACTCGGAAGAGCACTCGAGTTGCTGCAACGATTGGGTGTGATCGAAATGAGTACATTCGAATCACAGAAAATTGGTATCCATTTTATAGCGGATAGCAATTACCTGCTGCAATTTATTAGTGAATCGCCAACCCGTAAAGCAGAATTTCTGGACACACTCTACCGCCAGGCAGGCCCAAAATCTCACAGTGAGTTTATCTACCTGAAGGAAAAATATTTGATTGAAAAACTACAGGTAAATAAAAATCAGCTGAGAAAATCGCTGAATGTTTTTGAATCGCAGGACAAAATACTGCAGGCTCAGTACCTTGAAGAAACACGGTTTGTGAAGTTGATGGAGGCTCGTTCAGCCAGGCTTCACATAGATCATGATAAAGCCTATTCTTACGAAAAAATACTGCTGAAAAAACTGCATTACATGCATCGTTATGCAGTAACAAAAAAATGCAGAGAGGTCTTTCTAAGAAGCTATTTTGGAGAAACCGGCGCAGAACCGTGCGGTACGTGTGATAATTGCACCAGAAATTCATCAGTGAATAGTGCCATAAGCTTCAACAAAGCCGATATAGCTGTGGTGAAAGAGACACTGAAAGGGGGGCAAAAATCCGCATCAGAAATAAAGAGAGAAACAGGTTGGAAAGGTGCAAAATGCAAAAAAGTTGTAAGCTATATGCTTCGTGAAAATATCCTTACCGTTTCGGAAGATGGTACTGCATATAGCCTGAAGGGTGGTTAATCATCCCGGTTGGTTATCCAAACCTCTGTGTCATAAATGTCGTAAACGGCTTTTTGAATGCGTTCAGACTCCATAACACTGTTCACATTTCCAAGCCTGATCCGATACCAGGTTTCTCCGGTTTCATCATGTTGAAATTCTGTGAGGTATGCACTGTCAAATCCTTTTTCAATCCACTCATCCAAAATTTGCTCCGCAAGGGTTAGATCTCGTAATGACCGAACCTGGATGGAGAACCGTCCGTTTTGACTGAACGGAAAATCTTCAACATCCAGATATTCAGACGAATCAATTTGAGAAGTAACGGGAAGTTCTGCAGATACGTCACTATCAAAATCAGGAAATTCATTCTCAGGCATATCTCCGTCGGTTGGTAAATCGGAACTGTTGAAAATCTGATCTCTCAGAGATTCTGCACTTCTTCTGTTCTGGGTCCGAAATTCGCGCTCAGATTCATCAATATCAAAACGCTCGCTTCGCATGCGTTCATTTATTCGATCAACTCTTTCTAATTGTTTTTCAATGTTCTGCTCGTAGAAAGCGTGAGTTTCTGCAAAATCCTCTGCCGTCACTCCGTAGTGATCATACACCATTTGGCGAAGTTCCCGCCTGGTATATTCACCAAGAAGAGTCGCTTCAAGCTGATCGATGATAGCCAGTTCAATAAAGATACTTTCGTACACATCTTCTTCAAGGAGGTTGTCTGGCTGCGAATCTGTGCAGGAGGTGAACAAAATCAGCCCAATAAAAATGTACAGCAGAAATCTCACTGGCTGTCCGGGTTTTTGGGATTTAACGGGCGCAGGGTAATCTCATTTATCAACAGATTATCTGGAGTTTCCAACAGGTGAATCAGCGTATTTGCAACATCACCGGGTTGCATCATATTTGGGTGGGTACTTGCCTCCTTATCATCTCCAAAAAAGTGTGTAGCTATGGATCCTGGAAACATGGTCGAGACTTTAATTTTATCATAGCGGAGTTCCTTGAACAGAGCTTCACTAAATCCTCTGAGCCCAAATTTTGTAGCGTTGTATGCCGATATTTGCGGATTTCCAAGTAATCCGGCTACGGATGAGATGTTGATAATATGGCAGTGATTGGGGTTCTGTTTCATTAAGGGAACAACATGTTTGGTTATGTAAAATACTCCATTCAGGTTGGTGTTTATCATGATATCCCAATCATCAATGGATAAGTCATCAACATTTCCGAAAGTTCCAAGTCCCGCATTATTGATCAGAATATCAGGAGTATGGGAATCGTTAAATTGAGATTTTATCCATTTTTCAATGTCAGCGGCTTTTGTAATGTCCATTTCAACAGGGATGAAAAGTTCACCCAGTTCTCGTTGAATTTCTTTCAGTTTATTCAGCCGTCTTGCTAAACCGTAAACTTTCGTACCTTTCTGAACCAGTTTTTCACTGAATGAAATGCCAATTCCGCTGCTTGCACCGGTTACGATTGCTGTTTTATTCGATAAATTCATTTTTCCTTTTTCATTATTTTCTAAAAAGAACACTGTTTAGTGGCTCAGAGTTTGGTACTCTTCAGATACGAAAACTACACAAATGAAATCAATTTATCTTGATATAGGTAACAGTTCATTGAAACTTGCAGGCCACAAAAACAGCGGCTGGATCACACTGTGCAAGTATTCAGTAAATGAAGTTGTGGGCCTGATTGATCATGTAGAGAGTGAGTTCGAAGATGCTCACCTGGTCATCAGTTCTGTGCGTGAAGATATTCTTGAGAGCGTGCAGTCATCTTTGGAGAAGAATAAGATTACGGTCCTTGAACGATCGCAGATTCCCAAATCGATGCTTAATTATGGTACCCCGCACAGCCTGGGACTCGACCGGTTTCTTGTGTGCCTTGCAGCAAGAAATTTAGCAGAAAAAGGAGTTATTGTGGTTGATTCCGGCAGCGCATGCACGATCGATACAATGAGCTCTGCCGGTATTTTTGAAGGCGGTGTAATTATGCCGGGACTCGGTATGTTAAAGAGTATTATCAGTGAAAAACTCCCGGAACTCCCGGTTCCTCCCGAAGAAATTCCGGATATATGGCCGGGTAAATCAACTGCAGAATCTATTCAATGGGGTGCATATTGGGGTTTTGGCCAGCTGGTTAAACAATTTCTGCTGAAATATCTGCAATCCCACCCCGAATCGGCGCTCTACATTACGGGTGGGGATTCACAATTTCTGAAAAAGCAGCTTTCATCCGATTTTAATTTGCAGGTAAGGGATCATCTGCTCTTTGAAGGGATGAGAGATTTTTACAGGATGCTGGAGGATTAGAGGTTAGCCCGAGAGTTTTCCATTTATCATTGCGATCACCATTTCCAGGGCTACCCGGTTTTCTCCGCCACGCGGAATAATAATATCTGCATAGCGTTTGCTCGGTTCTACGAATTCAAGGTGCATTGGCCGCACGAAGGTTTCGTATTGTTTGAGCACACCGTCGAAATCTCGTCCGCGCTCCAGGATATCTCGCTTTAATCTTCTCAAAAGGCGCACATCATCATCGGTATCAACAAATATTTTGATATCCATCAGCTCAAGAAGCTTGGGTTCGCTGAAAATCAAAATTCCATCGATAAGGATAATATTTTTCGGTGAGACAGGAATCGTTTCATCGGAACGGGTATGCGCCACAAAATCATACACGGGCAGTTCAATTTTATACCCTTTTCGCAGAGCATCGATGTGGCGAATCATCAGCTCGGTTTCCAGAGAGGAGGGATGGTCAAAGTTTTGCTTTTTTCGTTCGCTCAGCGGTATGTGGCTTAGATCCCTGTAGTACGAGTCGTGCTCGATAAGCAGGATATTCTCTTTACCGATTCTGTTAACAATTTTGCTTACAACGGTGGTTTTACCCGAACCGCTTCCCCCGGCCACTCCAATTATCAGCGGTTCATCACTCATTGCTTACCCGGTTTTCCCTGCGGATACTTCTGTCGTACTCTTCTTTAAAGTCACGTATTCCTCTGAAAATAGCTGAAGCCAAAATGGTTTGCCCGTATTCGCTTGCCAGGTATCGGGCTTCGGTAGGATTGGATAAGAATCCCAGCTCGATTAAAATTCCTGGAGTAGATGCATGCCAGAGGGCCATCAGTCCGGCTTGTTTTACACCGCGCGATCTTCGCTGTGCCCTTGTTCGAAACTGATCGTCAATCATGGATGCAATACGCTCGCTGATGGCAATATTACCGGCATTTGCCATTTCGTAAATAAGAAGTTCCTGGTCGCTCAGCTCCATGGGGCCGCCACCATTCTCAAGATTTACAACACTGTTTTCGCGTTTCATAACTTCGAGGGCAGACTGGCTTCTGGCCATCCCCAGGAAGAATATTTCTGTTCCGTGAGCCTGTGCATTCCTTGCAGAATTTGCATGGATGGAAACGAAAAGATCTCCTTTGGCACGGGTTGCAATGAGCCCGCGTTCGTCAAGATCTACGAAGGTATCATCGGTTCGGGTGTAGATCACTTCAACATCGGGCATGTACTCTTCAATGTAAGCACCCACCTTCAGCGCAACCGCAAGCGCAATTTCACTTTCCCGAAGCCCGAGGCTTCTGTTGATCGCGCCCGGATCGTGGCCGCCATGGCCGGCATCAATTACAATCACATTGAATTCGTAACCGTTTCTCAGGCGCACCAGTTCGTCATTGCTCCCGTCAAAAAATTCATAATCAATTACGGCAAGATCATCGAGGTAGTTGTGCCAAAAAATAAACTCAGAAACGTCAGCAATACGGTTTATTTCGGCGGAATCTGACCAC
The DNA here is from genome assembly GCA_007123985.1 of Balneolaceae bacterium. Taxonomy (GTDB): domain Bacteria; phylum Bacteroidota; class Rhodothermia; order Balneolales; family Balneolaceae; genus Rhodohalobacter. The sequence goes on from SLGA01000302.1 coordinate 14,077, forward strand.
TCCAAATTGAGCAGAAGGTGTGCTCTGTTAGCATCAGGGTAAGCGTCTGCTTTTAGATAAATGTTCTCTTTAAGAAAAATATCCACACCGAAACCGTAGGGATTTTTGTGGTATTCAATATTGCGAATATTGGAAAACTGGCCTGGCTCAATAAAATCATCCGCGGTAAGTGTTGGCGAATAGATCATCATCTGGATAAGCTCTGATTCCGGCTGGGAAACTTTGAAAGAATCTGCCGCCTCTGTGAGATGAAAACGCATCACATATCCGTTCCCGTCACCACGCTCTACAAGGGAAATTCGCTGTAAATCGGGCTGAGCAGAAAGCTGTGCAGGCATCCAGGCAAGATGCAGAAGTGAAAACAGCAAAATGGCAAGAATCGGTATTCTTTCCATAATTGGCTCTGTGTAGGTGTAAAAGTTTGTCTGGATGATATTAACGCTAATTTACTGAATAATATTAGAATAGTGTAATGAATTGTGCAAAATTGTGCAGATTCAATTTTGGTGAAAATCTGAAGTCGCCTTATTTCCTTTCCTGAATTTTTCGTACTGCGGCTGTAACCCAGCATCTTGGCACAAGACTGATAAATTTTGGTGCGATTTTATTCATCAGGCCATAGATGGCAACTCTTTTTCCGTTCATCAGGCTCTTGTATCCGTATTCAGCAACCTCCTGTGAAGTTGCTACGGGAAACCGATCAAATAATTTCGATTTTTTCATGTTTGCCACCTCCTGGAATTCAGATTCTGTTGGCCCCGGACAAAGTGCCGATACGTTAATTCCGCTATCGCTTAATTCATTTGCGATGGCCTCACTAAAAGCGAGTACATAATGTTTGCTGGCGTAATAAACGCTCATTAGAGGTCCCGGCTGAAATGCTGCAGTAGAGGCAACATTCATGATGTAGCCATCTTTTTGTTTCAGTAATTCCGGTATGAAGAGATGGGTGAGATGCGTCAGTGATTTCATGTTCAGATCAATTATGGAGGAAACCCGGTTCCAATCGGCATCTTTGAAAAATCCGTAATCACCTATTCCTGCATTATTTATGAGAGCGGTGATTTGGATATCGTGCTTTTGAACAAACTGATGAATCTTTCCGGGTGCATCGTTTTTGGAAAGATCAACTGCCAGCACAAAAACACGTATTGAATTAGCATCCTCCAGTTCTTTTTTTAACGTGTGTAATCTCTCTTCGCGGCGTGCGGTTATAAACAGATTAAACCCTTCGCGGGCAAATATTCTGGCAAGCTCAAGGCCAATACCGCTGGATGCTCCTGTAATCAAGGCTGTTTTCTGCATGGCGTGTCTGGTCAAAAAAATGAGAATTTTAATGTAGCTGATTCTTAAAGCGTTGGAATATAGTCATAAAAAAACCTTCCGATCTTTTAAACCGGAAGGTTTTACCATGCATTCGAAGCACACAGTTACTTTTCACCAACCAAAACCAAAAGTGGGACTTTAGAATAAATTCGCATTTTTTTGGTGTGATTCTCATCCAGCATCGATTCGAGAACCGACTTTTTATATCTGTTCAGAATCAGCAGGGATATATTCTTTGAGTCAATAAATGTAGACATTCCACTTATAATATCACTGTCTATCAGAAGTTCGAAATTTACCTTACTAAGTAATTCTTCTTCTTTCGCAAGATCCTTTATTCCTCTGAATTTAATCTCTGTTTCAAGATCTTTTTCTTTTGCAACATGAAGCATGTGGATATCCGATCCGAATAATGTTGCAAAATTAGCAGTCTCTAAAAGATTCTTGAAATCACCCGGCCTGAAATTGGTGGTAAATAAAAAGTTCTCAAACTTCAGATCTTTTGCGTTTTCAGGGACAGCAAGTACAGGTACCGGAGAGCTAAGCATAATATCAGATGATATACTGCCGTAAAACAGGTTTCGTTTGCTTTCCAGGGTTCCGCTTCCCATTACTACCAAATCAACCTTAGAATCGCCAATAGCCTCAATTATTTGAGAAACAGGTTTTCCAATTCTCAGCTGGCTCTTCATTTTTATGTTTTTTCCGCCAAATTTTTTCTCGAACTCTCGCTCCATACTTTCAAGATGCTGTTCAGCATTTTCCTTGAGATAGTCGATAACACCTTCAACATTGGTAGGAAAGTTGAAAGGCGGCTCGATAATATTGAGAAGAGTGATTTTTGCACCGGTTTTTTCCGCAATACTGCCTGCATACATCAAGGCCATTCTGGAACAGGCAGAAAAATCTGTTGGAATAAGTATATGTTTCGTTGATGATATCATAAGTCTCCTGGTTTTAATTCTTTTTGATCCCTTTTCTCTTTTGGCAGAATAGGGAATTAAATACTTAGCGAACATACAGCCGCAGATGATGTGCAGGTAGGGAAATCCCTGATACTTTAAAAAAAGTGGACCGATTAAGGTGTTGTCCTGCAGCAGGAAATGAGGTTAAAGCAGCAGAAGTGTAAATATTTTGAGATTAGAATGAGCGTACTTTTCAAAAAATTTCGTGATATAGTCAGACTTACTCACTGAAAAATAAATATCAACACTTAAAGAGATGAAAAACAGATATCTTATTCCGCTTTTATTGATTGCATCAATCTCAATTATGAGTTGCAGCGACAATAGCGTTGGCACATCGAACGATGAGCTTGATGAATGTTTTGGTACATCCATTCCATTTCCGGCTACTGCAACAATAACAGCATGCATCGGACGGCAAGCAGGTTCTGATTTAATACGAGGGGCGGTATTTGAACCGGGCATATCGTGGTCGGAAACACTGAAATTCTTCTCAGATAATTATAGCTCAGGCAGTTGGAATCTTGTGAAAGAAGACATACCTACGAGAACGGCAGGAGAGCGTACCGCAGAGTGGGACATTATCGGGCCCGATTTTGATGTGCTTATTTCTGTAACAGCATTCGGTGATGATGAAGTTGGTGTATCTATGGTAGGTGTAATAGGAATGTACGATTCAGGTGTAGTTAATTAATTCAAGAACAGGTTCAACTGAAAGCAGATCATCAAACATTCAGGCATGAAAATTTTGAGATTGAAATGTTATTCATATGTGTTCATTCTGATGTTTGTGGCTTGTGGAGACCGGGATGATGCCGGAGTTCGAGTAGCCAACTCAATGTTATCAGAACAGGAAACAGGAGGGGCAGCTCCTGCATCATTATTAAGCGAAACAGATCATGTCCTTGAAATACCGGAAGCCGGTACTGCGGTGATAAAAGTTGGCGAAATGGTATATCACTTCGATGATTTGCAGAAATGCGAAATAGAACGAAAAGGCAGTGTTGAAGTTTTTAGTGCATTTGGAACAGGTAACCTCGAAGATGGACGCAGATCGGAGTTTGAAATGATACGCAGAGTAAATAATAGCGGAGAAATTGCCTCAGGCGACAGGCATGAACGCGATTTCGTCCGGATCTCTGTTCATGTAAGCACCCCGGGTAATAATCTGCAAAGTTTTTGGCTTACATCACAGGCCGGCTCAAGAAGAAATCAGCCCGGTGACGATGTATGGATGGAATATGGCCAGGATAATTTACTTCCCTTTATTTATGTGCAGGAAAAAAGTCCCGGAATAATGGCTACGGCAGTCGCCAATCTAAGCCGCCAAAAAATTGTACCGGAGTACTACGACGGAATTGATTTGGATAAAATTCTGGGCGAAGGTAAAACTGAACTTGCAGTGGTATGTAATCCGTAAAATTTAACTTTGAAAGAATTAACACATAAAAGATAAAACGATGAAATCATTCTTGAACATTATAACTCTGGCTATTCTTATGGCTGTAACTATATCCTGCTCAGACAATGGGAGCAACTCAACCGGACTGGACGAAATTTTCGGTTCAATTTCTATGACCGTAACCGGTGCGATTGATGCAGTTCATGAATGCGATAACCGTGCCAGCTGTGTGGTGAGTTTTGGCGAAGTAATCACAGAAATAGGTAGTACAACGATCTATACCTGGCAGATCGAAGCAGGAGATTTTACAACATTTCTGCCCTTTGGCTTCAGTTCAACTTCTTTTAATAGCCCTGTAAACAGGCCTGCACCGGGATCATATACATTGGGATCTGGAATGGCCCCCTCTTTTGAAGCCGGCTACAGCAATATTGAAGGCGGATTGAATGATGATTTTAGCTTCGAAACAACAGATAGTGTAGGCGGTACTCTGGTTATTGAAACATCTACCAATGAGCGTGTAACCGGCAGTTTTGAATTTGACGCAATCCACATTGATGAAGGCGACAACAGAACCATTACTGTAACAGGCACTTTTGAGGCCATTAATGAAGAACTGTTAGAGGGCTTGTAAACCACGATTTAAACATGAAACAAAAGCACTTAATACTTCTAAGTTCAGCACTCCTGGTATGGTCGTGCTCCGACTCTAATTCGGCCAACGAATTTGGTGACGGAGATTATGGTGAGGTAACCTTCACCATCACCGGGGATACAGAGGGTGAGGCATCCGGTGCTGCTTTTTTTGAAAATCAAACATCCGGTAGTGATGGTGATTTTTATTTTGAGTTGATTTTTATGGATGGAATTGACGGTCCTGAAACCTATCGGTTCACAATTGGACGGTATCGGGGGGAAGCTTTCATGCCACCGGCATCCGGCACCTATCAAATAGATGGCAATCCATTTAACTTCTCAGCAGCCTACGAATATTCAACCGGTACCTTCACCGGCACCGACAGATACACCGATCAGTATTGTGAAGATGCTTTTGAAACTGGTGGCGAACTGGTAATAAGCTCAATTTCGGGTTCTCAGGTGAGCGGTACGTTCAGTTTTACAGTAGCCGGATTTGATGATCTGAACGATTGCAACCTTCTTGGTTATGTGGAGCTGACAGGGACATTCAGAGCAGTACCTTTCGAAAATTTGTTCTTCTAACATATTATTAAATAATAAAAAATAAACAAATAGATATGAGTAATAAGTTGTTGAAGTTTACATCGCTAATAACTGTAATTATGATTTTTGGCTGGGGCTGTTCCGACAACTCTTCCGGACCTGATCTCGATAACGGAATGGGTCAGGTTTCACTCACAGTGAGCGGGGATGTTCAGGGACAAAAAACCGGCCAGGCCGATTTTTACGGCGACGAACCGGGAGGGCAAGGAATACATTATTGGGAATTAAGTTTTAACGATTTTAGTCCGCAAACGTATTCAATGCAGCTCTCTTTGATGGATTTTGAAGAGATCCCGCGGCCATCACCCGGTACGTATGAAATCGGTTTTGATCCGCCAAATCCTTTCCAGGAGCAAGGCGAATCTGTATTCTTTGGAATTTACACACATATACCAAACGGCAGCTTTTCAAATGCAGTGGAATTTGAAACAGGTCTGTTCTGTACGGAAGAATCACCGAGAGGCGGCACTCTGGTGATTACAAACTCAAGTTCCGAGAGTGTATCGGGTTCATTTCAGTTTACTGCTGCGAACTACGATTTTGATGACTCGGGAAATTGTGTCTTATCGGGTGAAGTAGAAGTTTCCGGAGAGTTCAACGCAAGAGCCCGCCAGTTCTGATGGAGGTGAAATAACAGTTTTTACGCTAAAACAATCAATGGATAATAAACTATGACAGTATTAAACTATAAAAAACTGCAACACTTGCTCTGTGTAATTGCTCTAATCAGCATAACAGCCGCCTGTTCAAATAGTGATGAAACCCGTGGAGATGCAAATGGTGAGCGTTTAATGCAGCAGCAAGAATCAACTAACCAGGCAGAACGAGAAGTAGCTGGAACAATAACCTGGGGTGGTTCAGATGCGCAACCGCTGCAGCAGGTTCGGTGCGGACATCGGGGAGATGAATATATTATGAATGCTATGGGTGATAATTTTAACTTACGAATTTATTTTCGTGATCCGGATGGAGGAACTGCGATTGATTTTTCAAAGCGAAGGTCATTTGATTTGAGATTCAATGAAAATCATGAATACTCAGCTGTCAGATTTTATTATCCGAATTTTTTGGAAAGTGATGGACATGTTTCTGCTTCGGCAGAAGGCGCAAAAGGAGAAGCGGAACTCATAAACCCGATAAATCTAAGCGGGGCAGATTTGGTTGATTTGCTCGGGTCAACTCTCACTTACGATTTTTCGTGTTCTCATGATCTTAACGGTCGCCGTCTTTAAGCATTCATTTATTGCTATGTTGAATACGGGTTAGTAGCAGACATGGCGTTTGAATATATGTGCAAAATATGTACATTTGTGAATGGCAAAACCCCTGCGTGGCCGCGGATCGGCCTACAATCTAATAATTCGATTTGTTGATACTCATCTTCAATATGATCTGGATGAAGCGACAGGAACACTTCCAAAGCCAAAAACAGAGCTTCTGAAAGACCACACATCCGGAATCATATCCAGGAATAACAGTCCGGATATCGGTTTTGATGTAAGTGTAAATCCGTATCGGGGCTGTGAGCATGGTTGTGTGTATTGTTATGCCCGCCCTACGCATGAATTTCTTGGGATGAGTGCCGGTCTCGATTTTGAATCGAAAATTGTGGTGAAATATGATGCGCCGGATCTTCTCAGAAAAGAGCTCGCCAAAAAATCATGGAAACCACAAACCCTGGTGATGAGTGGTGTTACAGACCCATATCAGCCCATCGAAAAAAAGCTGAGGATTACCCGTGGTTGTGTAGAGGTGTTGGCGGAGTGTTTCCATCCGCTGGTTATCATCACCAAAAATTATCTTGTAACACGCGATATTGATCTTTTCACAAAACTGGCAGAAAAAAATGCCGTGCGTATTGTGATCTCTGTTACATCGTTAGATGCCTCCATAACTGAAACGATGGAACCGCGAACATCACGCCCCAACAAAAGACTTCAGGCCATACGGGAACTGACAGAAGCTGGTATTCCTGTTCATGTGAATATTGCACCGGTTATTCCCGGATTAACAGATGATGAAATTGTTCCCATTATGGAAGCTGTAGCCGGCGCTGGGGCTTCATCGGTATCTCTTGCAAACCTGAGGCTTCCGTTCGGAGTAAAAGATCTCTTCATCAAATGGCTGGAAGACCATCATCCCAATAGAAAAGAAAAGGTGCTAAATCGTATAAAGAGCCTGAAAAACGGGAAGCTAAATCGTGCGGAATTTGGTGAGCGATTTCGGGTGGACGGGCCGTATGGAGAGCAGTTTCGTCAGCTTATGAAGATTCAAGCAAGAAGGTTGGGGCTAAACAGAGAACAGGTACCATTGGCAGTAAAACATTTCACACGCCCGGTGACGGATCAGTTATCACTTTTTTGATAGTGGTTCACAACCTGAATGCAACATTATATGCCCGCCACAAAACGTCTGTGGATTGAATTTTGTTTATCTTTTGTTTTAACTATTCAAATAACAATACAAATAAAAAATCGATTTTATGGCAGCAGTAAAATCAACCATGCTCGAACTTGGCACAGAAGCACCTGACTTTTCATTAAAAGATGCCGTTTCGGGCAAAACCGTATCACTTCGCGATTACAGGGGAAACAGGGGAGTTTTGGTAATGTTTATATCGAATCACTGTCCCTACGTAAAATTAATCAAAGAACATTTGGCCCAATATGCAGCCGATTATATGCCAAAGGATGTGGCGGTGGTTGCAATCGCATCAAACGATATTGAAAATTACCCGGATGACAGCCCTGAAAAAATGAAGGAGGATGCTGAAAAGTTTGGGTATCCATTTCCGTACCTTTTTGATGAAACACAACATGTGGCAAAAGCTTACAAAGCCGCATGTACACCTGATCTCTTTCTGTTTGATGAGAAGCATGAACTCTACTACCGGGGACAGTTTGATGATGCACGGCCAAAAAACGATATCAAACCAACCGGTAAGGATTTAAGAGATGCCACAGAACTGATGCTGGCTGGCAAACCCGCGCCTGATAAACAGACTCCAAGCATCGGCTGTAATATCAAATGGAAAAAAGGTAATGAACCGGAGTACTTTGGCTAATAAAGTTCAGAGAGATGTTTCTTCTCTTCGCGAAAATTATACAAAGGGTGGCCTTTTAGAAGAAGAGTTGCCCGATCATCCTATCAAATTGTTTAAAGAATGGTTCGATGAAGCAGTGCAATCGGGCACACATGAGCCAAATGCTATGGCCCTTGCCACAACCGATGCCGATGGACATGCCAATGTTCGGTATGTTTTAATGAAGGGCATTAAAGAAAACTCCATTCAGTTCTACACCAATTATGAAAGTGATAAAGGAAAAGAACTTTCTGTAAATCCTTATGCATCAGTAGTTTTTTGGTGGCCTGAACTTGAGAGACAGGTAAGAATTCGCGGAAGCGTGGAAAAAATGAGCGAAGAAAAGAGTTCAGCCTATTTCAAATCACGCCCCCGGGGGAGCCAAATAGGTGCATGGGCGTCTGATCAAAGCAGACTGGCACACGGGAGGGAAGAACTTGAAGAACGGTTCAAAAACGAAGAAGAAAAGTATGGAGTTGAAGAGATTCCAAAGCCACCATTTTGGGGAGGTTACGAAATTCATATAGAACAGGTTGAGTTCTGGCAGGGGAGGCCGGGACGCCTTCATGACAGGGTTCAATTTGCTCGACATGAAAGCAAATGGGAAAAAAAACGACTGCAGCCATAAAGAATGGGGAAGAAGAATAAAACCGGGCGAATAGAAGACGTAAATCGCTTTCCAAATGTAATTCAGTATGTGGATTTTGAGGATGAGCACGATCTGAAAGGGAAGTGGAGTTCTGATGAATTTGGAAATGGAAATCCAATTACACTGGAACTTGCTTGTGGTAAAGGAGAATACTCCGTGGATCTTGCAAAAAAATACCCGGACAGGAATTTTGTCGGGGTTGATATTAAAGGGCCAAGAATCTGGGTTGGAGCGAAAGAGGCTCTTGATAACAGTATCCCCAACGTTCGCTTTCTGCGGGCATTTATTGATCATCTTGAGAATTACTTTTCAAAAGATGAGGTGGAAGAGATCTGGATTCCATTTTCCGATCCGTACTTAAAAAAGCCGAAGAAACGTCTTACTTCCCCAAAATTTTTGAAGATCTACCGAAATGTGCTGAAACCGGGTGGAATCATTCATGTAAAAACGGATTCAAAAGTACTGTTTGAATACACACTGAGGGTTATAAATAAAGAAAATCTGAAGATTGTAAGCCGTATCGATAATGTGTATCAGGATGCTCCTGATCACGAACTGCTCACCACCATCCAAACGTATTACGAAAAAATGCATCTCGAAGAGGGGAAAACCATTCATTATGTAGCTTTTAAGCTGAGTAGCTGAGTAGCTGAGATGTATCTTGAACTTTGTGTGGGGGGGCTCGAATTCGTTCCGCTTCGCTACACTGCGCCTGCCTTCCGTAGCACCAAACACAAGCGAGCTCAAACTGATGAGGAGTACACTAAAAAACCGTCACATCGATCGCACTGAGGAGCGAAAGCGACGAATGAAGTCGAGATGCATGTTGAAAATTTGATTTAAGCCGCTACTTTTTTTTGATCATTGATTCATGTGATTTCTGATTTTCATCCTCGCCTCTTGACATTAAACACAATTTTGTTAAATTAGAACTGTTTACTTAACAGTGTTAACCTATGTTTAAATGTCATTACGCGAAGAAATTTTAGAGGCCAGCAAAGATATTTTAATTAAAGACGGGTTCGGTAAAATGTCGATGCGACGAATTGCCCGCCGTGCAGATGTCACGGCTACAAGCATTTATCTCTATTTTAAAAATAAGGATGATCTACTTTTAACCCTCATCCAGGAGAGTATTGACGACTTAAAAGCGGCATTGGAGGATGTGATTGATCCATCAAAGGATTTTATTCAGCAGCTTGAAGATATGGCGCGGGTTTATATCCGTTTTGCTCTGAATCATCCGAAAGAGTATGAAATTATTTACATGGTGCGCCCGGAAGAGATGCCTAAATATCCCCGTGAAAAATTTAATGAAGTGAGAAGCGCATACGAACTTCTTGCGGATATCATCGACAGGGGCAGGAAAGAGAATCTGATTGAAGTAGATGATCCGCTGATTTCAGCCTATACCATCTGGGCACAAATTCACGGCGTGGTTTCGGTTATCATCAACAAAAGACTCGATACCCGCATCCCATATGATAAATTCATTGATCAGGCAGTGGATCACATCATAAAAGGTTTCATTATTCACAAAACACCGGCATAAGAGGAGGAGATTATGGAAGCATTCATTCAGAATTACGCATTTTTTCAGGGAATACCGTTATGGGCATCGATTCTTTCGGTGCTGATTGTTTACATGGTGATGGCATACCGTGGCATGCCGCTCTGGCTCTGGGCCGTTGCCGGTTTTGCTGTTCTTCTTGGATTTAATTCTCCCGTTTGGCTAATTGGCCTGTATGCTTTTTTGGTAGTTCTGTTTAATGTAAAGCCGATCAGAAGGGTGCTGGTTTCTGCACCAATTATGAAAACCCTGGATGCGCTGAAAATTTTACCGGCTATTTCGGAAACAGAGCAAACAGCCATCGATGCCGGAACAGTTTGGGTGGAGGGTGAACTCTTTTCAGGAAAACCCAACCTCAATAAGTTAAAAAAAGAAACCTATCCAGATCTAACGGAGGCCGAACGTGCGTTTATGGATGGCCCTGTAGAGAAACTCTGTTCCATGGTGTCGGATTGGGAGCTTTATCAGAAAAAAGATTTTAACGAAGAAACCTGGAAATATTTAAAAGAGAAACGCTTTTTTGGGCTCATTATTCCAGAAGAGTATGGTGGATATGGATTTTCAGCCAATGCACACAGCGCAATTGTTGCAAAACTGGCTTCAAGATGTGGTCCGTTGGCAACAACCGTGATGGTTCCTAATTCGCTGGGTCCGGCCGAACTATTGATGCACTACGGTACGGAGGAGCAGAAAAAACACTTCCTACCGCGTTTAGCCAATGGCGAAGAGATGCCATGTTTTGCACTTACCGAGCCGAATGCAGGGTCGGATGCCGGTGCAATGCAGAGCCACGGCGAAGTTTTCAAAGGAGATGACGGCTCGCTGTACATAAGGCTCAACTGGGATAAGCGCTACATTACCCTTGCGGCTATTTCTACAGTTATTGGCCTGGCATTCAAACTTAAAGACCCGGAAAATCTGCTTGGCAAAGGCACAGATTTAGGTATTACGTGCGCACTGGTACCGAGCGATATCGAAGGTGTGGAACTTGGTAAGCGCCATGATCCCCTTGGTGTACCGTTTTACAACTGTCCAACCCGGGGTAAAGATGTTGTGGTACCGGTGGATGCTATTATTGGCGGGAAAGAGGGTGCAGGTAACGGCTGGAGAATGCTGATGGAATCACTTGCTGTAGGTCGTGGCATTTCACTGCCTGCGCAGGCCATTGGCGGTGCAAGAACGGCCGTGAGAGCTGTTGGTGCATACGCTGCCATCCGGAAGCAATTCGGGATAAACATTGGTAAATTTGAAGGCATTGAAGAGCCTATGGCACGAATTGGCGGCTACACATACCTGATGGATGCCGCACGTGGCTATATATGCGGTGCTCTCGATAAAGGCGCAAAACCGGCAGTTATTACGGCCATTGCCAAGTATAACTTTACCGAACTGGGTCGCGAAATTATCAACGATTCCATGGACATTGTGGGCGGAGCGGGAATATCAAGAGGGCCAAGAAATCTATTTGCTCATTCTTATATCGCTACACCGATAGCTATTACTGTTGAAGGAGCCAATATTCTAACCCGAACTCTGATGATCTTCGGGCAGGGTGCCATCAGAAGCCATCCGTATGCACTCAAAGAGATTGAAGCTTTGATGAATAAGGATGTAAAGAAATTTGATGATAATTTCTGGAGCCATATTGGGCATGTGGCACAAAATGAGATTAGATCCTTCATGCTGAGTATTACACGCGGCCGCTTGACAAAATCTCCGGTAAAAGGACCCGCTGCCAGGTATTACAGAAAGCTTGCCTGGGCATCGGCGTCATTTGCATTTATGGCGGATATTGCGCTCGGTTCTTATGGAGGCGGGTTGAAAATGAAGGAAAAAATAGCAGGCCGTTATGCAGATATCCTCAGCTGGATGTTCCTTGCAACTGCTACCCTGAGGCGATATGAGGCAGACGGTAAACAGAAAGAAGATCGTGTTTTCTTTGAATGGGCTATGCAGCATGCATTCTACAGAATTCAAACCGCGTTTGATGAGATTTATTCAGAGATTAGGGTTCCGGGCTTCAGCTGGATTTTCAGTGGTCCGGTTGCCTTGTGGTCACGAATGAACCGGATTGGCAAGAAACCTTCGGATGAACTCGGGCAAAAAGTTGCTCAGGCGATGCAGATGCGTGGTGAGCAGCGAGACAGGCTAACATCAGATATCTACTTACCGTTAAGCCGCGATGAAGCCCTTGGTAAATACGAATATGCCATGAAGCAGATTGAAAGTTCCTATCCGATATATAAGAAACTATATAAGGCAACCAAAGCAAAAGAGATTTCGAAAGGCCATGTGCTGGAACAAATTGAACTGGCTGTTGAGAAAGGAATCATCACGAAAGGTGAGGCCGAACAGGTACAGAAGACGGAAGAGGCAAGGTTCGATGCAATTTTGGTAGATGAGTTCACGTTGGAAGAATACAACAAAGGAATCGCAGAAGCACCTAAATCAGACGGGTACAAAGAACCCCAAAAAGATACGGTGCTGCTGTAACAGTTTTTCCATAACAGTTCCCAATCCCAACCCGCAGGTCATCACGACTGCGGGTTTTTTATTTTCAATAGAGTTTTTCGGCTTTTTCGGCAGATGTAAGAATACCTCTAATCAATGCGGAGCTAAACCCGCCATGCTCCATCTGGTTCAGGCCGGAAATGGTACAGCCTTTTGGAGTTGTTACTCTGTCTATTTCATATTCGGGGTGATTGTGCATTGCCCCCAGCAGCGATGCAGCTCCTTTGGCTGTCTGTGTTGCCATGGCAAGTGCTTCCTGCGAATTAAACCCAATCTCAATCCCCCCTTGTGAAGCGGCTCTGATGGCCCTCAGAAAAAAAGCAATGCCGCATGCACAAAGTGCCGTGGCAGAAGTCATCTGTTCTTCACGGATTACCTGGGTTTGCCCTACAGTATCGAATATGGCTTTTGTGATATCAATAGCGGCTTTATTCGAAGAATCCGCGCAGATACAGGTCATAGATTCACGGATTGCAATCGCTGTGTTTGGCATTGCCCTTGCCACAGGTACATTGCCAGGAATTTTATTTTGAATATCAGATATTTTTGCACCTGAAACCACAGAAATGAGAATATGCTTATCCGGTTTGAGGGACGAAGAAATCTCATCGAGCAGGCCATTTAGCTGATGCGGTTCAACACACAAAATCAACACCTCAGAATTTTCAACGGCTTCAATGTTATCGGAAGTTACGCGAAACTGTTTCTGCTGAAAGGATTGCAGTTTTTCAGTTCTTCGTCGAGTGAGATACATCTGCTCTGGTGAAAATACACCAGATGCTTGTAATCCGTTGGCAATGGAACAGCCGATATTCCCGGCTCCAAGTATCGCCGCTTTTTTTGAATTCAAATTCATGGTTTCTCTGCTCATGTTATGTTTATGGTTGCTTTAACTAACTAAATCCATTGAGAATCAGCAACAGCTGGGCGGGCAAAAAGTGTATAAAAAGATGGAAGCGCTTTTTAAAATTTTCGGGGATAAAATCATAAATAAGTTGTAGTACGCATATTGAATGGCTAAAATTGATTACTTTTATGATCCGCTAAACGAAGGAATAAATAGTTTACGGAATCAGAAACAACATTGAAGTTTAAGGGTTTAGCTATTGTGGAAGAGAAAACAGAGGCAGCCCACAGCGACATTTAGAACAACATGAGGATTTTAAAATTTGGTGGCAGTTCCGTTGGTACGCCCGATGCGTTAAGCCGTGTGATTGAAATTATTGAAAGCAGGAAGAATGGCGGACAGCTTACCGTTGTTGTTTCCGCTTTTCGCGGGGTCACCGATCAGCTGATTGAGATGGCCACATTTGCAGCTCTGGGCAAAGAAGATTTCAGGCCAATTCTTGATGAAATTGAAAAGCGGCATTACAATACAATTAACACACTTGTTTCTGTAAAGCACCGCAGTGATGTAATTACATCCTTTAAAATGATGCTTAATGAACTTGACGATGTGTTGCAGGGTGTGTTTCTGATTCGCGAACTCACCAAAAAAACACTGGATTTTGTTGTTGGTTTCGGCGAACGGTTTTCTGCTTTAATTTTAGCTGCTGCACTAAATGATAAAGGAACAGCCGCACTTTTTACGGATACCAGAATTCTGATCAAAACGGATAGTAACTTCGGATCTGCGAGAGTGCTCACCGCTCAGACATTTCAAAACATCAGAGAGTATCTGGAAGAGCATAATGACTCCATAATTATCGCAACCGGTTTTATCGCATCAACAAATATCGGGGAATCTACAACACTTGGCCGGGGAGGATCTGATTACACCGCATCCCTTTTTGGTGCTGCCGTTCAGGCCGATGCAGTGGAAATTTGGACTGATGTAGATGGATTGATGACAGCTGATCCACGAAAAGTGAAACATGCCTTTTCGGTTGAGTATGCATCCTATGAGGAAGCGATGGAGCTCTCACATTTTGGAGCAAAGGTGATATATCCGCCTACCATCCAGCCTGCATTGAAATCGGGCATACCAATTGTCATCAAAAATACTTTCAAACCGGAACATCCCGGCACCTGGATCAAAAAGGAGATTAGAGAGAAGAAAGGGATTATTCGCGGAATTTCATCCATCGAAAATATTTCCCTGATCACCATTAAAGGCAGCGGGATGATTGGCGTTTCGGGTGTTTCCGCACGATTGTTTGGAGCACTGGCTAAGGAGAATATCAACATCATCCTGATTACGCAATCTTCTTCGGAACACACCATTACTGTTGCTGTGATGCCGAAAGATGCAGATACAGCCAAATGGATGATTGAAGAGGAGTTTGCTGAAGAGTTTAAAGCCGATATTATTGATGAAATTCGGGTTGAAAACGATCTTTCAGTAATTGCAGTGGTAGGTGATAACATGCGCCAGATTCCGGGTATTGCCGGACGCGTGTTTCAGGCGCTTGGCCGAAACGGAATTAACATTGTGGCGATTGCACAGGGTTCATCCGAGCGAAATATCAGTTTTGTAGTAAATCGCAAAAATGAGAAAAAAGCAATGAACACTTTGCATGATGCATTTTTCCTCTCAGGTGTTAAAACAATGAATCTTTATCTGGTTGGCACCGGACTGATTGGAAGTAAATTACTCACATTAATCAGTGAGCAGACCGACGAGTTGTACAAAAACTATCAGATTGATCTGAAACTAAAGGGTGTTGCAAACAGCCGTACCATGCAGTTGAGCGAGAGCTCCATCTCAGTTACGCACTGGAAATCCGAACTTGAAAAGAGCAGCCGAAGTACTGATCTGGCAGCATATATTTCGGAAATGAAAGAGATGAACCTGCCAAACTCTGTGTTTATTGATTGTACAGCCAGCGGAGATATCAAAGAGTATTACGAGGAGATATTGAAGGCGAGTATCTCCATTGTAACGCCAAATAAAATGGCGAACACATCAGGCCAGGATTTTTTTAATCTGCTTCATCAAACCGCGAAGAAACACAATTGCGCGTTCAGATACGAAACCAATGTTGGTGCAGGACTTCCAATCATAGGAACTATCAATGAGATGGTAACAACCGGCGATAATATCGAACGCATTGAAGGGGTTTTGTCGGGTACATTAAGCTATCTGTTTAACGTCTATGATGGTTCAGTTGGTTTTAGTGAACTGGTGAAACAGGCTAAAGAGATGGGTTTTACCGAGCCTGACCCAAGGGAAGATCTGAACGGTCATGATGTTGGGCGAAAGTTGCTTATTTTGGCCAGAGTTGCCGGGTATGAGCTGGAATTTGAGGATATTGAGATTGAAAATCT
>SLGA01000043.1 GCA_007123985.1 Balneolaceae bacterium
TAAGCGCTGCGGCGATCGGGTCGATGTCCAGGATACTTCCCAAAAATATTCCTGCTCCCTGTGTAAAATATGTAACGATAGCGATCGTAAACATAAGATTGGCAATGGCACTTAATAGCCTTGCTGTATTACCCTGTTTGCCACTGCCAAACCTAAGTTTCATCCACTCGGCCACTGTCATTACCTGAGCACGCCGGTTCCATTTGCCCATGAAAATCATCAAAAATGCCATGATTAAAACCATGCCGCCTCTGATCTCTATAAACAACCCCTGAACCCCAATTGCATAGATAAAAGCAACTATAATGAGTGTTCCTGCAACATCGAGGTTGGAAGCCATACCACTCGAACCCAATGCCCACCACGACATATTTCTGTTCCCTAAAAAGTAACTTTCGGGGTTTTTACCTGCTTTTCTTTGCGCATACAAGCCTATGCTGATGAGAAAAATCAGATAAACTGCAATAATCAGGTAATCAATAGCATGCATGCAGCGTGGTAACTGATTGGTTAAAGTTTAGAACCAAGGCTCATAGAAACAAGTGTTGAATATGCAAAATAGCCACTTCAAATTCCCAATTATTCACGGTATGGTAAACGAGCAGGCTCATGGTAAATCGATTCAAATATGGCGTCGCCAAGATATTCGTTGTTTTCGTGCAGACCTTCGTAGAAAAAATAGACCTCGCCGTCTATTCCAAGATCACGATGTAAGCGAAGTGCCTGATTTACATACTCCGGCCCGTTATAGCGTTCACCAACTTTAATCAGTATACCAGGTGCGTGAAAAATTGGCTGATCTCTCCCCTCTCTCAGTTCACGCTCTTCCATAGCCTGCAGAAAATGATCCTGAGTTTCTAAGAGTGTAGCTGTGTATGCGTCAATTTCGTATCGGTAAACCTGGGGGTGGATAATATCCACAATTCCCCGACGTATCCATTCGGGCCAGTCTTGCAGATATTCATACTTCGACCAATCGTACGGGCTTGGCGAAAAAGAGACAATCAAATCTCTGTCGTATGCTTTTACCATCTCGAATAGCTCTTCACCGAAGTTGGTAAGCCTGTCGGCTTTCCATTGTAAAAACGGTTCCTCAAGATGGTTCGCAGGAGGATCTACACCAAATTCTGAACGGTAAAGTTCCCGGGTATAATCGGAATATCCACCTTCTGCGGGGAGCGCAGGAAGGCGGTCATCACCCTGAATACCATCGATATCATAATTCTCAATTACCTCCGCAATCAGTTTGAGCATAAATTCCTGCACTTCGTAATGAAATGCGTTCATCCATTCAAAGCCGTTTTTGGTTAACAAATTGCCCTCTGCATCTTTTGCCGCCCAGTGAGGGTATGCCTCCAGAATATGACCACCTCCAAGGTTATGCGAGCTTGCAAATCCATATTCAAACCATGGAATTACCTCAATATCATGCTCTCTTGCAAGTTCAATCAAATCTTGTAGTGCATCCCTTCCCGGTTCATCAAAATCGGGATGTACCCGAAACTCTTCACCAAAGTATTCTGCCATCACATCACTTGGGTATAGTGTATAACCGGCATTCCAAACAACAGGAAATATCACATTAAACCCCCGTTCTGCAAGGTAGTTGATCGCCACTTCACTATTGGTTCTGCTGAACATCACTTCAGAATCAACATTTGTGATCCAGACACCACGAATTTCCAAGAGTTCACCTGCCGTGTCTGCCTCTGTGCTGCAAGAACTTATCAAAACAGTAAATAACAAAAGAAGCACAGTAAATCGCATGACAATTGGATTGAAGCTAAAATTTATGAGCAGATATCAGATCAGATTATACATTCTGAACACATTAAACACAATTTGGGAGCGCTCCCAAATATTTGAATATACTTGCTTATCTGCGTCGAAGTCGCTATCAATGCTTACCAAACAAGTTAAATTACTGCTACAGACATTGAAGTATTCTAACCATGGCCAACAACGTATTTAAAAAATCAAACCTCCAATCCGGCGAAATGGCTTACAAGTATTACGCCAGAGTAGAAAACCCTTCTTCAGTATTCCCTGGATTTGAGATTTTGCCACTTGCTGATCCCATTACTTCATTTTCGAAAAACCCACTTGCATTTTTAATGGATATGGATGGTACCACCACCACTACAGAAACACTCTGTTTGTATGCACTCGAAGATGCTATTCGAAAAGCCATTGGCAGGCAAAGCTGGGCTGGTCTTGTTCCTGATATCGATTACCCAAACATAATTGGCAACAGTACCACAAAGCATGTTGAGTATCTTGTAGAAAAATATCAGCCATTGTTTAACATGAATACCCTTTTCAAGCATTATCTTGAATCTGCAAGGTGGACCATTGAAGAGTGCCGCGATAAAAACAGACGAATACAGGCGGAGAAAAACCTCGTGTTTAATGGGTTGGGCAATGGGTCAAATATGCCAAATTCGATACCTGAAACGTTAAAAACTTTCGAAGGCAAGGTAAGAGCCTGTTCGGATATCTATTATCATACCTATCACCTGATTCTCAACGCCATTGAAGTCGGTGATGATACATACATCGAAAAACTTCCGGGATTTGATTCCTCTGAAAGGCTGATCAAACCGATGCCCGCTGTTGCTGCTACGCTTGCCATCTTAAAAGGAGACCTTGGCAGGGAAGCAGAAAATCTGGCTTTAGTTAATCCCTCTGAACATATCGGCACCGAATCTGCTAAAGCAGCTAAAGAAACACTTGCAGGGCTTGGAGATTATTTTGCTAAACATCCTGTGAAGGTTGCCCTCGTTACATCTTCCATCAAATTTGAAGCAGATATCGTAATGAATCAGGTTTTTAAAGTTATAAACGATGAAATTAAAAACTGGCCCGTTTCTCAATCTTGCCGGCATAAACTTCAGCACAGATTTTCAGCACCGGCCAACTGCTATGATGCATTTATTACTGCCAATGATGCTACTGAAATGCGGCTTAAACCACACCGCGATTTATATTCTACGGCACTTCAAGTACTGCAAATATCACCTGACAATTTTGATGCGGTAGCGGGTTTTGAAGATAGTGAAAGTGGCTCCATTGCACTACGGGCCGCTGGAGTTGGCCTCACAGTTGCACTGCCATTTTTAGAGTCTGCCAATCACAATTTCGATGCTGCAAGCATGGTTATCAAAGGTGGCCTTCCCCATGTGCTGATAAATCATAAGCTCTTCATGTCTAACATTCTTTAATATTCACTCCCAATTTTTTTTACCATGCAAAAAAGCAAAGTTTTTCATGTAATCTCGAACACCCACTGGGATCGTGAATGGCGGTTTCCTTATCAACGAAATCGCCAAATGCTTGTTGAAATGATGGATGAAGTACTTCAAATACTTGAAACAGAACCTGATTATCGTGCATACCACCTTGATAGTCAAAGTATAATGGTAAAAGACTATCTGGAAGCAAGGCCGGGAAAAAAAGAGCAACTAATTAAGTTTGTTGAACAAAAAAGACTTTTTATAGGACCTTGGTACACCCTGCCGGATCAGTATATGGTTGGCGGTGAAAACCTTGTACGCAATTTACTTAGAGGCCACGAGGTAAGTGCACAATATGGTGGTGTCTCTAAAATTGGTTACACACCGTTTTCCTGGGGGCAGATTTCTCAACTGCCTCAGTTATACAGGCAGTTTGGAGTACATCTTATCATGTTTTACAGAGGTATTAACTCTCTGGACAGCCCAAAGGCTGAATTCATCTGGCAGGGAGCTGACGGTACCAAAGCACTTTCCTCCCGATTTTCTACCTGGCCGCGATACAATTTCTATTTCTATATATACAGACCGGTAGTGCACGGGGAAATGCCCGCTGATATAGAACAGACCTGGAATGAGGGAGGCACACCATTCCATTTTGCTGATCCTGAACAAGTTGAGGAAGATTACTTTATGAGCCGTTTTAAAGATGGCTATACAGAAGAAAATATCCGGGATTCCGTCCAAAAAATTATCAGCGATCAAGCCGATGATTTTACAACAAAGCACGTAATTTGGATGGAGGGGCACGATTCAAGCGGCCCAAATGCAAAAACTGTTAAGTTACTCAAAGATATCAAGAATGAATTCCCGGAACTTGATGTACGCCATAGTACCCTGGAAGATTATGCAAAAGCTCTGGCGGAAGAAGCAGACACCAATTCGTTGCCTGTTGTAAACGGGGAAAGGCGTAGTGCACAATTCGACAGGAACAGTTCCAATTTATACGGATATGCACTTTCAGCACGAATGTACCTAAAACAAGCCAATTTTAACACAGAGCGGTGGTTGCAATATATAGCCGAGCCGATGAACTCGCTAATGGGCCTATGCCAAATGGATATTTTTGACCGATATCCTGAGATGGCTTGGGATCTTCTAATCCAAAATTCTGCTCATGATTCAATCGGTGGTTGCAGTCTCGATCGCATTCATGAAGATATGATGATGCGTTTTCAACATGCAGAAGAGATTTCACGAGGCATGACCGATCGCGCCATACGCCACCTTGCCCAACAGATCGATCTGTCAGATTCACCGGAAGAGTCTATCTATCTTGTTGTGGTTAATACCACTCTGTTTGCAAGAAATGAAATTACTGAAGCCTTTGTGGATGTACCCAAAACAGTAGATAAAGGCAGCATTAAGCTGATTGATAAAAACGGCAGTGAACTTCCATTTCAGCTGATTGAGCGAACCTACGTACAACCGGTACTTGAGCAGATGATAAACCGACCCATGTACTATGATATGGTTCGCTACAATCTCTGGCTGAAAACCGGTGATGTTCCGGGAATAGGTTTCAATACTATTCGGGTTGAGCCTGTTCAAGAAACAGGAAAATTACACCCAAATATTGGGTTGAAAGATGAAGGTTTACCGGTGCTCGAGAATGAACATCTTACCATCACTTTTAATGATAACGGCACATTTAACATTACAGACAAACATCGGGATCGCACATTCAGCAACCAGGGCTGGATCTTTGATGAAGGCGAAGCTGGCCATGCCTGGGTGCATGAAGCCATCGCCCCTTTTGTTGACACACGCAACAGCCTACCTAACATTACAGTTGCCGAAAATGGACCTCTTTCAGCTACTGTAAAGATTGAACATATACTTCAGCTCTCGCCTTCATTATCGCACAGAAAGAGCAAAAGTGGTGCCACAGTTGATGTTCCGGTAATAATCAGAATCTCCCTGAATAGTGGGCAAAAATGGCCTGAAATTAATGTTGAAACAGATAACCGGGCTGAAAGCCATCGCATGCGAATGATGTTTCCGCTTGGGTTGAATGCCGATTACTCATTTGGTGAAGGGCAGTATGATGTGGTTCCGCGCTCAACCAACCGTATCGATAGCATTGACTGGATTGAGCAGCCGATGTACGATTACCCGATGCACCACTTTGTGGATGTTTCGAATGATGATGAGGGAGTGGCCGTGCTTGTTGACGGGCTCAAAGAGTACGAGGTTTTAGATGACGCTGAACAGACGCTGGCAATCACACTTTTCCGCTCCTTTGAATACCGGATTCCGGTCTCTTCTGATGTTGATTATTCGCATATGAAAGGAACACAATGCCTCGGGAAACAGAAGTTCCGAATGGCTTTTTATCCGCACAGAGGGAATTGGAGAACTGGTGATGTGTACCGAGAAGCATTTGCTTTCAATTACAATCTACGGCTGTTTGAAACAGGCAGAACTGAAGGCACCATAAAACCAGGATCTTCTTTTATTTCTGTTGACTCCCCTGATCTCATCTTCAGCTGCTTTAAAAAGGCTGAGGGAGATTTTGTAAATGAAAATGGCGAAACAGACAGTGGTTTAAAATTTGTACTTCGCCTGTATAATCCAGCCGACCATAATACAAAGGGGGTAATTGAACTCTTTAGAGAAATAAAAAAGGCAGAGCTGATAACACTGGAAGAGGTGAATGTTTCAGATATTAAGGTTGAGAACGGGAATACGTTTAAAATCAGTGCCAAACCAAAGGAGATCGTTTCGGTCCGGCTAACGTTTTAGAAGCTAAACAGTTTTTTCAAGCTCTCCCAACATTTGCCAGCAGTAGAATAATGCTCGCGGTACGTGGAAACACCCCTTGTATGGCCCGCCCTTGAACCGGTGTGTTATTTCCCCCCTGCGATTGGTGTACCCATACCACTCTCCAAACACTTTATCCGAAAAGTGGGTAAAAGAGTAGTCTGTAACTTCGGTGAAACTGTCCCAATCCTCTTTCAATCCAAACAACTTAACGTTTTGCAAGTGAGCTACCATCGCCTCACAATGCGGCCACCAGAGTTTCATATCCCATTCAAGTTGCAAAGGCGAATACCCCTCATAATCCAAAAAATAAAAAATACCGCCATACTCCTTGTCCCACCCCTTGCTATACGACCATCGCACCATCTTCGCAGCGGTCTCGGCCAGTTCGGCATCTTGTTTTTTTTGCGCCCAGTTTTGTAAAAACCAACCGGCTTCTATGGCATGTCCGGGATTGAGAACACGTCCATCCGAATTGTTGATGTATCCGCCATCCGGAGTTACAGTTTCGAAAACCACTTGCCGTTGACGATCAACATGAAGCAAAATTCGATCAATACACCGGTCAACTTCAGCATTGTAGCGGCTGTAATCTCCATGGGTTACCTCTTCAATAAGGTTCAGTAATATCATAGGGATTGCAAGTGACTGAGCCGCGATTTCACCTTCGTAAACTGGCCGGCCAACTTTAGTAAGATCTTCTGACCAATCCCAAATCTTTGCGAGTTGTAATTCTGCCATCTTCTGATATTTTGACTCACCCGAGGCATTCGCGTATCCTGCAAGTGCCATTACATAAAAGCACTCAGAAAAAATCTTTCTCTGCATGTAAATTGGTCTGCCGTCTTCTGTCAACGAAAAGTACACCCTTCCATCTTCCCGAACTGCGTTATTCGTGAGAAACTTCACACCTTCATAGGCAATTTCAAGCCATTGGCTTTTCTGATCACTCTCGAAAAGTTTACTGAACATCCATGCCTGCCTGCCTTGCAACCAGATATGTTTACGTGTATCATAAACAGAACCGTCACGATCAAGACAATTGTAATATCCGCCATTTTTTTCGTCAATGGAGTGATTCTCCCAAAATGGGATCACACACTCAAACAGCTCATTTTCGAGCAATAGTCTGTAAAAGCCGATCTTTTCTTTTGTCACGATGGGTTAGGTTAAATAAGATTTTCACTTACCGGTTAAGCCACTCTTTATATCGATCAAATAGTCTGTGTGCTGCGGGATAGATAGACTGCGGGCTCATAAAATGCGAAAACTCGAACGTTATGAGTTTGTCAACACCCGATTCCAATGCAGATTCCATTTTATACTGCATTTTTGGCCAGGCTATTGGCGGAAATTTTATTGGCATATCGCGATCGAATGATTCTACATTACTCCAGCTTGTTATACCGTTTTTAGCAGCGAGCCTGCCGTTTACCTCCAGGTAGTCTTTTAGTTCATGAAGACCTACCTGGCCATCCTGAAAAGCCACGATGTCTACAATGCCCTTAAGCCGTGAAAAAACCGTACTCCACTCTTTTTCATGTTTTTCGAGAGAAATTGCTTCCCCGCCAAATTGTTTAACACCTTTCACGTAGGGTGAAATCAGAATCGGAATCTTTTTTAAGCTTCGTAAATGTGAGGATAGGTCTTCATACACTTTCATGATTCCGTCATCAAACGTGTTAATCTCGTGTGAAATGTACCAGCCTTTAAACGCCTTACGGCTGCCGTAGCGCTTCATCACCTCATCGCAAAACGCTTTGTTGATATCGGTCTCTTTTTGATACTCGCCGTTTACCCAGTACCTGCCGGAGTCGTAAGTTCCAAAGAAGAAGTCCATACCGCACCTTTCGGCTTCTGTTAAAAACAGATCCACCAGATCGGTATATGCCGGAAAGATATCCATTTCCCGCTTTAGCACATCAGATGCAAACGTAGCATGCTGCTGATAGCCGGCACGAATCAAGATAACCGTATCTATTCCTACAGACTTCATGTGGTCAAAATCCTTAGACCACTCTTTTTTACCCCAGTTTTGCGATGGAATATCGTGTGTTATTTCATCAAGAAAGGTTCCTGTTACTCCTGTTTTCATCACTGCAAATATGTTGTCTTTAGCCTTTCAGTTTGTCTTAATTCCGAAACACACCACTCATATCAAACGGAATGGTATCGGTAAAACTGAACCCTTCAATCTCGGCACCCACATCAGCAGAGCCTGATAGTTTGTATTCGAAATTGGTTGTACCTCTCATCATCTCAACCAACACATTTCCCATTTGTGATGCGTTAAGGCTGATGGGTATGATAATTTGAGAACTCTCTGATTCACCCAGACGAAGCGGTTCATTCAGTGAGGTATCGAGCCAGTTGCGTCCGTTAACTTCAAGCTGATAATTCGCCCGATTTAATGCTATCGGGAAAGAGTTTGAATTAGTAATATTCAGGCTAAGCTCCATTTCAGCGCCGGAAAGAGTAAGATTTTTCACATCAAACCCACCAAACTCAAAACGCGGCACCTTGGGTATTGGCAAGGTTCCGGAAGCATTTACCGGCAGCCGCTGCATTCCAAGTCCGGGCACATCAAACTGAACTTCAGTATTTATGGCATAGGCAAAAGAGTCGTCTCTGAAAAGAGTACTGAACGTGTTAAACATTTCAGAAAAGCGAAGGGTTACCGGTACACTTAAAGTGCTTACAGATTCGCGGCTGATCCGAAGGTTTTCATCTTGTGTACCGGATAAAAATGAGTTTTCATTCACAAAAAACTCGTAGCTGTATCTGCTGGCGGTAAGGCCTACAGGATTCGGGTTATTTACATCAAAATTAAACTGAATTGTGGCACTGCTAAAGTCTATGCTCTGTATCGACATGCTGCTGTATTGGATCGTGGGACGCTGGTTTTCAGCAAAATCGCGCAATGCGGCACACCCTGCCATCATTATAGCGATTAAAGTGATCAATATTCCTTTTTTTACCATAGTAAACCCATTAATGAATTGAATTTTGTTAGTACAGACGATTGTAATCGTTAAAGATAAGAAATGATCCCCGAATGATTATTTTTTTAATTTTACCGGATTACAGGGCTGTTAAATCCGCCAGTTGAGCTCTGAATTTCGGCGCCCCGCCATTTGCCGGATGCCTTACCCCGATATGTTTCACCTCAAGTTCGCTCAGAGATTGTTCACATTTTCTGCCAACGGCAACTACTTTTGAATCAGGGAAAAGAGTTAGAAAGTTTTTGAGATGCTTCTGTCCTGCCAGCATTTCATTTGCCAGCGGAGTTCTATTGCTCAGCATTCCCTTTTTGGGATTGTAAGGGTGCCAGGGTACAGAATTCCAAAGTACTACTTCATACGGATCAATCCCCAGGTTAATCAGGGTACCCCACATAATGGTAGCCGTGGGTTCACTCATTCCAAGCAAATTCACCTTCTCCCGGCTGGTTCTCTTTGGTATTTCCGATTTAAAAACATGAGACGGCTTTACACCATAGTTCGCAAACTGATGACCAAGCAAAATTCGTTCTGAAGTCATAGCAATACCGGTGAAATGCCCTCCCTGGTAGCCCAGCGCCTCAGCAATAAATAAATATTTTGCCCGGTCTCTGCGTTCCTCGAGATACATCTCCAGTTGCTTTCTTCGTATTTCCGGCGCCAGCCGACTGGTATCATGCTCTATATCGCGGTGAAA
The DNA here is from genome assembly GCA_007123985.1 of Balneolaceae bacterium. GTDB lineage: Bacteria > Bacteroidota > Rhodothermia > Balneolales > Balneolaceae > Rhodohalobacter. The sequence goes on from SLGA01000043.1 coordinate 9,750, forward strand.
CCACGGGTTAAATAGCCCTTTCGGAGTTCGTTTCAGTGAATGTACAAATTGTTGAATCACGGTTAATCAGCCTTCATTTATAACATCTGTTCAGTGCCAATTTTCTTCATATCCACACCATCACTCAAAAGATTACGATGCGTTTTCAGCCAAATATGCAAGTTGTAATATTCTCAGTTCATTGTAATCAACGGTTTTATCGAGATCTTCATAAATTGGTTTCAGAAGCTCGGGGCCTACTTTTTTCATGGAAGCATACACTTCATCAATTTTTCGTTCAGACAGTTCAGATGCTGCCAGTATTGCTGGAGAATCGAGTGAATTTCCATCTTCAAGATATTTTTTCAGATTACTGAGAATCGTCACCGTTTTAACACCAAACTGTTCAGCAAGATGATCAATGGATTTGCCCGATTCAAACTCTTCGCCGATCAACTCGTACTTCTGTTTTGATGCCGAGCTTTTCACTTTCTGTTTTACTGCTTTCGAGCGTGTTTTTACTTCGTTTTCGCTTACAAAATTCTGAATTATTTTCAGAAAATCAGCCCCCTGCTGTATCTCAAAGGCACCCTCCTTCCGCAGATTGCAACCGATGACCCGGGTTTGGGTGAGCGGTTTGTAACCGAAGAACAGTGGGAGGCGATATTCAAGGCCCTCAGGGAAAAGTTAGGTGACACGGACCTCTATTACACACATGATAATAATTTCGATTCTGTTCAGGCAAGCCTTGCGGACAATATGTCGGATATATACCAGGACCTGAAGGACTTTATCATGCTCTACCAGAAAAACACGGTGCCGGCAAGACAGAATGCGGTGGCCCTGCTCAGGGACCTCTACCGGTGGCGCTGGGGCCCTGCCCTGCTGTCAGCACTAAGTACGGTACACAATATCGTTTTCAGGGACAATATTGACCCCGGCCTCTTCCCGGATGATATACCACCATGGGAGTGATGCAAATGATTTGAAACACTATTTTCAACCAGCAGATTA
>SLGA01000032.1 GCA_007123985.1 Balneolaceae bacterium
GAGATGCCTTCGTCACCGGAGAGTTTGGCCAGACGGTATCCCTGGCTGTGGGCGAAATATTGACCGTTTCTTACGACATCAACTACACTGGTGGTGCAAGCAATCTCAATCAATACCGCTTCGTCGTCGGCGATTATGGAGCCACTGCTGACCAGGACTGGAACGGCGGTTGGAACTTTATTACCGGGGACGATCTTTACCAGGGTCGAACGGACGGCAACGTCCAAAGTAATGCTGGTAATTCCGAGCCTCTCGGTGCCACCGAAACAGTGAGTGGAACATTTTCGGGAGATTCGACAGAGGCATACACCTATACCTTTTCCATCACCCGGACCTCGGCGACCACCGTCGATCTGGTGGGATCTCTCGTAGGGGGTGACGGATCATACAGTCTTGAGTATGTGGCGAACAATATCAGCACCTCCCTATTTGATTACAACGGAGTCGGCCTGCTTTTCGGCGGCACCTCCAATCTCGACCAAGCGTCGCTCTCGGGTGCCCAGTTTGCTGTGATCCCCGAGCCGAGCACCTTCGCTCTTTTCGGTGGGATGTTAGCACTCGGATTGGTTGCCCTCCGTCGCCAGCGTCGCAAGAGCTAATAGCCGGGAGCGTGACATTTTCTTATTCAAGCCACCGCGTTTGCGTGGACGCGGTGGCTTTTTTATATTTCCAGTGCGAGGCCATCGATGAAAATTAAAATAGCTATCTTCCTGATCGGTTCTCTCCTTTCTGCCGGAGTCACGGCACAAAATCTCACTCCCGCACTGCAAGTCGAACGCATCGGGACGGAACCCATTATCGATGCCGCGAGCTTTGCCGCGATCGGCGCGAGCGGCGCGGGCAACATCAACGGCCCCAGCTGCATCCGCGTTCCGGATTGGGTGGCGCCCGAAGACCGGGCCCACCCCGATGCGCAATACTACCTCTATTTCGCCAACCACTCGGGAGAGTCGATCCGTATGGCTTGGGCGGTCGAAATTGAGGGTCCCTGGCACCTGTTCAACATGGGCAGTAACGACGACCCCCGTGTGGCGGGTAATGGGGTTCTGGATCTTGGCCCCAGTAATGAAATCAGATTTAGCAACGGTGTCCAGGTGAGGGATCACATTGCCTCTCCGGATGTAATCATTGATGAAGAAAACCAACAATTCATCATCTATTTTCACGCTCCGGCCAACGGCACCACGCCGAGAGCAGGGCCCTTCGACACCGCCGGGCAAAAGACGATTGTCGCGACCTCCGCCACCGGGCTGAACTTTAATCTCCCCACCGGAGAGGGCATCGGCGGCGTCGGCGGCGGCGAGCCCGGCCACGGTATGCGCAACGCGATCCTCGGCAATGCCTACTTCCGAACTTTCCGCTACGGTGGGGAATTATATGCGTTCTCCAATTACGGCCCGATCTGGAAAGCTCCCAACCCTGACGTGCCGTGGGAGACCTCGGACCCAAGAGCGGACGCCTGGGACCAGGCTGGCCAGAATGTGAACCCGGTCTATGACGACCTCAACGCCAACTATCTGGCCAACCCGGGAGTCGCACCCCGTTACAATGCCGGTCACCCAACTGCGAACACGGGCGCTCCCCGCCATTTCGCGACCCTGCTTCAGGAAGACGGCAAGACCCTCGAAGTCTGGTATACCTCGCGGGGTGAAATGCCTGAGCGCATCTTCCGCACCACCATGGATCTCAGCCAGGGGAGCTGGGAAGAGGAGACCTGGGCCACCGTCGTGAGCAACGCCAGCACCGTGCACGACGAAATGCTGCGCCCCGAACTCGATTGGGAAGGCGCGAATCGACCGCTGGACATCTCCCGAAACGGAAGCCAGACCAATGTGAACCAACTGCGGGACCCAGACCTTTTCCGCGATACGGATGGAAGAGTATATCTTTTTTACTCGGGGGCGGGTGAGGAGGCCATTGGACTCGCGGAAGTCGTGCCCGCCGACACCACTCCACCCACCTTGGACCCGTCGGACATCGTCGATGATCGCGGGGGTGCCGCGGTGGAAGCAAATGAAACTGTAACATACACATTGACATTCGATAAGGATATCGACTTCCGCACGCTCGATGCGGCGGACTTCGACAACACAGATCCTTTGGTTCCCGTCTTGATCGGTGCCATCCTCGAAATCAGCCCCAATGTTTTCACCGTCGAGGTTACTCCGACCACTCCCGGCACCCTGCAACTCCGAATTCCTACCACCGCAAGTATTGCGGATACGTCGGGTAATCTCCTCGAAACCGATCCGGCGATTGTGGACGACACGACGATCACCGTGATCCCCGATGTGACCCCACCCACACTCGCCGAGTCGGATATCGTCGACAACCAGTCGGGCGGCCCCGTCGCGACTGGCTCGCCGATTGTTTTTACCCTGACATTCAGTGAAGATATCGACGAATCCACCGTCAGCGCGGATGATTTCGATACCATCGGAACCGCTGCGGCCACGATCGGGGCGATCACAAAAACAGCGCCGGGCGTGTTCACGGTTGAGGTTACGCCCACCACTCCCGGCACCCTGCGTTTCCGCGTGCCGACGACTGCCAGCATTGCGGATACAGCGGGCAACCTTCTCGTCAGCAACCCGGCCATCCTGGACGACACGCTGATCGAGGTCATCGAAATCCAGATAGAGACCATCACCACTTGGAACATCGCCCGAGACAGCAGCGCGGGTTCCGTGAATTCGGGTCTGGATACTGACAGCCCGACCTTTGGCGACGGCTCCTCCAGCAATATCAATGATGCCTTCGTCACCGGAGAGTTTGGCCAGACGGTATCCCTGGCTGTGGGCGAA
>SLGA01000230.1 GCA_007123985.1 Balneolaceae bacterium
CGAATTACACTGAACCTTGTTGATTATGGAGATCGTGCTGAGCCATCTGCCGCTACGCTTACCAAGTTGCGTGAAGTGGTACGCGATATTCCGGATATCATCATTAATATTGAAGGTGAAGAGATAGGCCCTCCAACAGGAGACCCCGTAAACATAGAGATTTCAGGTGAAGACTTTGATGAAATTGTTCGCATCACGCAGGAAATTACCCAGATTTTGATTGATGCCTCAACTTCACAGGCGGTGCCCGGCCTTGTTGATGTGCGAAACAACGTAAGCGGGGGCCTGCCCGAATACCGTATTCTGGTGGATTATGAGGCTGCAAGCCGATTCGGACTGAGTATGGCCGATATTGCGCAGACTATTCGTATTGCCAATAATGGACTTGAAACAAGTAAATGGCGTGATGGTGAAGATGAATATGATATTGTTGTTCGTCTGCGCCCCGAAGACAGGCAGGATCTTGAAAGCCTAAGAAATTTAAATATCCGAACGCAGATGGGAACGAGCGTGCCGCTTGTATCTGTCGCCACATTCGAAGAGGGTTCCGGTTTGGGTAATATTACACGCCTAAATCTTGCAAGAACAGCAACGGTTGTTGGGAAGGCATCACCCGGTTTCAGCGGGCCGGAAGTTCTTGCAAGAGCTCAGGAAGTACTAGCTGAATATCAGCAAAATTTACCACCCGGATACACGATGGAATATACCGGTGAAAGTGAAGATCAGGAAGAAGCATTTGGCTTTTTAACAACGGCACTTCTGGTTGGTTTTGCACTGATATTTCTTGTGATGCTCGCCAAATTCAATAGTATTGTATCTCCGCTGATTATCATGACAGCGGTTGGCCTCAGCCTGATTGGAGTACTTCTTGGGCTGATATTAACCCGTACACCATTCGGATTGATGACATTTATCGGGATTATTTCCCTTGCAGGTATTGTATGTGTGAATAATATCGTACTGATGGATTACGTGAAACAGCTTACTGAACAGGGTCTCAGTAAAAAGAATGCAATTATAGAAGCAGGTTTGATACGTTTTCGGCCGGTAATATTAACAGCTTTAACCACTATTCTCGGCCTTGTTCCGCTTACATTCGGTATAAACATCGATTTTGTAGAGTTGTTTACAAGCTTCGATCCAAAATTTCAGATCGGTTCGGAGAATACGGCATTCTGGGGGCCGATGGGAATTGCGATCATAAGCGGTTTGACGTTTGCTACATTTCTGACGCTGGTTGTGGTACCGGTGCTCTACTCCTCCTTCGATTCCGTTTCAAAAAGAGTTGCTTCGCTGCGGTAATTGCATCAACAGAATTTGAGCAGATCTTTACAGCCGTGAGATCTGTTCAAAATTTCTTATTTTCAACAGTCGAACCATAACAAAATTTCAAAAACAAGTTTCACTGTGATACAACGCCCACAAACTCTTTACCTGCTTGGAGCTGCACTCATAAATTTTGCTGTATTTTTTACCCCACTTTACAGCCGTTCAATGGCAGATCCTGTTCAATGGATTGGCTGGAGTTTTGCTTCATCGCTCACCCTGGTAATGATAATCAGCATTTTTGCTATTTATCTATATAAAAACAGACAAAAACAGCTTAGCGTCGTGAAATTGGCAACCTATATTCAAATTATAGCTTTAGCTACTGTAGGTGGTATTATCTTCTCCTTGGGTGGCTTTGGCGCTTATTTACTTTGGGAAGCTATCGGGGCAATGCTTCTTTTTATTGTTCTGATGTTGCTTTGGCTTTCAGGCAGGGGCATTAAAAAAGATGAGGAGCTTGTAAAATCGATGGATCGAATCCGGTAAACTCAGATTGAATACTTCATCACATTCAGAAATACCTGCTGTTAAGGTCACTCTATTGTTAGTTGTTGGGCTGTTAACCTTTGGTTTTGCCCCTATTCTGGTACGTTACGCCACCGATGTTGAAGCATTAACACTGGCAGCATTACGAACGTTTTTTGCAGTACTCTTTCTTATTCCCTTCTGGTTACCCAAACGCTTACCTCTTAAACAAATGAGGGAAAATGGAGCCAAACCCGCCTGGCTTGTAGCTGCAGGCATTTCACTTGGGTTACACTTTTCACTCTGGATTTGGTCGCTGCATTACACATCGGTAGCATCGGCCTCCGTTCTTGTAACCATCCACCCTGTTATGCTAATTGTGGCAGAAAGCCTCATATTTAAAAAAAGGTTCAGGCCATTGGTTTGGATCGGTGTTTTTATTGCCTTTGGAGGCTCTGTACTTTTAGGGTTTTCCGATGATACGCAGGCCGGTCAGTTTCCAAATGCACTTCTTGGAAACATTCTTGCCTTTTCGGCAGCAGTAATCTTTGTGATATATTTTCTTATTGGACGAAAAATACGGCAACATACCGAATGGATCGATTATGTGTTTTATGTATATCTCTATGCAGCAATTACGTGTGTATTACTTTCTTTGCTATGGTCCGGCGGCTGGCCGTATATAAGTGGGATGGCCCTTTTAGTTGGAATTGCACTTGCCATTGGCCCCACTATTATTGGGCATGGTTCTATGAACTATGCAGTGAAATATGTTTCTCCAACACTTTTATCAACGCTTATTCTATCGGAAGCTGTAATTGCAGCTATAGCAGCTTACATCATTTTTAATGAAATTCCGGCAGGTCTCTCCATAATGGCGATGTTGATTATCATGACAGGGGTTGCATTTAGCTGGACCCGTCGTTTCACAAGAAAAGTCGGTACTTAAAATACCTCAAGCCAATATTGTTCGGCTATATCTTAGAAAAAAAATTGTTGCAGCCTCCATAATTACCTTTATATCAACCTGTTAATTTCACATTTTTTAGATGTGTGCTGCTGTCTTTAATAGGCGGGTAATCCTAAATTTTGGTCATCTGCAACAAAACAGGTAAATTGATCGTTATAGGCAGTCAAAATCAACTACTTAAACAAATTAGTTACAAGTCAATTAGCATTACTCAAGAGATAAACAGATTTTAGTTCGTTTATTATACTTATACAGATCATGATGGATAAGAAGTTAGAAAAAGAAAGTAAGGCAATAACTATCCTTTGATAGTTTAACACCAACACTTTCTCTATTGAGAACGAACCACTAACACATGAATAACATATCATTTCCATTTAAAAAGTGCAGTAACTTAGTTCTTCTACTGCTATCTCTTTTCCTTATTCAATGCCAAAGTAAGAAAGAGGCACCTGATCACTCCAGAAGTGGCCTGCTTACCCAATATGAGCCAATTGAAAGAGATTTTGCAGAGATAAAAGCCGGTGGTGTTTTGAGGATGATAACCTACTACAGTTCAAACACCTACTTTTTAAACCAGGGGCTTGAGGTTGGGTTTGAATATGAGCTTCTTCGTGAGTTTGCAAGGGAGAACGACCTTGCACTTGAAGTGATAATTCTTGGTGCAGATGAAAATCCGTTTGATCTTCTCAATCAGGGCGTTGGAGATGTAATTGCAGCAAACTATACCATTACGGACGAGCGACGGGAAATAGCAAAATTTACGCGACCCTACAACATTGTAGATCAGATTGTTGTCTACTCGGCAGATCTGCCAAACAGGCCACAAACACTGGAGGAACTATCCGAATCACGCATCCCTATCTCTGTCAGAAGAAATAGTTCTTACTACAACCGGCTTGTTGAACTGATTGAGCAGGGTTACGACCTCGAGATTGATATTATTTCAGAAAATATGGATACAGAAGCAGCACTTGTTCAACTTGCAAACGGCAATTTGAGGGCCACAGTAGCTGATGACAACATGTTCCATGCTGCTAACAGATACATGGATGGGTTGTACGAAGGGCCTGTAATTGCTGAATCTGATACCATTGCGTGGGCAATTCGCTCAAATGCACCCGACCTTGAACACCGAATGAACCGCTATCTTTACAAACATTTTCGCTTAGTTGCAGAAGACGATAGGCCAAGGAGATCTACCTTTTTAAACATTTTAAGGCGGAAATACTTTGAACAAAGCCGTCAGATGGCAGAATACTACAATCCAGAATGGCAATATCAGTCCGTTGGGATTATATCTCCGTATGATGATATGGTTCGGGCTGTTTCTGAAAACCTTGGACTTGACTGGCTTCTGATAACAGCAATGATTGCCCAGGAATCCAGTTTTAATCCTGATGCTAAAAGCTGGGCCGGAGCGGTTGGCCTCATGCAAATTATGCCTCAATTTGTTGAAACACCATATGAAGATCTGTACGAGCCGTTTACAAATATTCAGGTTGGATCACAGATAATTAAAGATCATCTGGATCACTACGCCTATATGGACAGCACCAATCAGATAGCGTTTGCATTGGCAACCTATAATGTTGGCCTTGGCCACATGGCTGATGCGAGGCGCCTTGCAATCGACCGTAATCGCAACCGGAATGAGTGGGAAAACATAGCAGATGCGCTTTTAATGCTCATGCAACACAGATACTATCAGAATGCACGGTATGGCTTTGCGAGAGGTATTGAACCAGTGCGGTATGTTGAAGAGATTATGAACCGCTACAGAACCTACGAAGCGATTTTAGCTCTAGCCGAGCAACAACAACGATCCGGCTTAACCAATCTCGTGGGACCGCAGCTTAATCGCAGGCCTTGAGCACCAGCAAGGTGAGATCATCGGAGAATTTATTTCCTGAATATTTCTTCACGCTGTTTACAATAGCATCCAAAATTTCCTGAGAACCCTTATCCCGATTTTGGAAGATGCAGTCTTTCAATCGCCTCGTTCCATACTCCTCATCTGCTGCATTCATTGTTTCGTCGATACCGTCTGTGTAGCAAACAAGCAGATCACCAGGGTTTAACTGTATATCGGTTTGAACATATGGCATCATTGTCTCCATAGCACCAAGCAACAAGCCGCCATCTGTCAGTTCCTCGAAATTGTCTGAATCAGAACGTAAAAGTAGAGGTGGATTGTGGCCTGCATTCACATATCGAAGAATTTTATGGTCACTCAGATATTTAGCCCAAAAAAAGGTGATAAACTTATCGGAAGGGGTATTTTTATGGATGATATTATTGATTCTGTCTGTTGCTTCACTCAGGGTGATATCAACAGGCAAAAGTACATGGAGCATCGATTGCAGGTTTGCCATCAGTAGCGCGGCTGGTACTCCTTTTCCCGTAACATCAGCAATTGCAAAAATGGTGTTTCCGTCGGGAGCCTCAGCTATATCGAAATAATCCCCGCCAACTTCCCTGGAAGACACGGTTTTTGCTGCCAGATCAACACCGGAAATCCGTGGGATTGGATCGGGCAGAAGCCCCTCTTGTATCGCTTTGGCAATGGAGAGCTCCTCTTCCATACGTTCTTTATCGATCCTTTCTTCAAGGAAAAAAGTTTTTTGGATGGAGATTACAGCAAGGTTTGCCAGAGATTTCAGAAAGTTATAATCAGCATCGGAGAATGGAATTTTATTAACCCTTTCTCCTACCCCGATAAGTGCAACCCTTTCGTTTTGAATTGTTACACTAAAGAGCGTGGTAATATTGCTTTTTTTGATCCACTCATGACTGTTTCTGAGTTCATCATCTACAATGATTATATCCTCATCAGCATCCGAAAATATAGTGTCAATTTGTTTCTGAGAAGGCTTTGTAACGGCTCCGCTCGATGCCAGCAGTGAGTATGAGTCGCCGGTTTTGTAGATCAGGAAAAAAGTTCTGATAAAAAGCTGGCCAAGAAGAGCAAACTTAAAAATGGACGATATTTTATCCCTGTCAACAAGCAGGTTAAACTCTTTCGAGAGATCGAAGAGAGTGTTAAGCTCGTGTATGCGGCGGTCAAGATTTCTGTAGGTGGTAGTAAGCTCTGTAAAGAGCTGAGAGTTTACCAGTGCAGCTGTGGATATTATACATAGGCTCTCAGCAAACTCAAGATCCATTTTACTGAACGCTTCGTTGTTCGCTTTAGGCCCCAACAGCAAGTAACCGTGATGATTATTGCTTGTACGAAGGTTAAACAGGTAGCAGTTTTTGAGATCAGCATCAACGGATGGGACCACATGATCTATCTCATTTAATATAAAATAGGATTGTTTTCCCTGTTCACTATTCAGTTCAAAATGATAATGTGCTTTCTCCTCAAATTTATCAAACCCTTTTTTCTTTTTTAAGCAGTAGTTTTCATTTACAGGATCATGAATAAAAATGGCAGCTTTAGAAACCAGCAGCCTGCCCATTAAAATGAGCAGCAAATTGTTGATGATAAATTCTGAATCTCTTGATTCAACAAGCATTCTGCTTGTTTCAAGAACTGTTTTTAGTTCAAATTTGGAATGAGAGTCTTGGTTAGCGTAGTTGATTTTCACAATAATCAGACCCTTGTTTTACTCATTCGCAGAACATTTTTATCGGTATTAGCAGAATAGCTAACATCATCCATCAGAGATTTTATGAGGTAAACACCCATGCCGCCTCTTTTTTTCTTTTCAATCTGTTTTTTAAGATCTGGTTTTTTGTATCTGTCAGGGTTAAAGCCCTGGCCTCTGTCTGTAAGAGTAATGCTTAGTTGAGAGCCGTCAAACTCAAGCTCGATGGTGAATTTCTTTGTGCTGTCGAAACTGTAAGCATGTTTGATAATATTGGTACACGCTTCATCCACTGCTAACTGAATATCCGATATTTGCCTTTCACTAAATCCGTGCTCGTTCGCATGTTTGGCAACAAACGAACGTATTTCAGCAAGGTTTGATGTGGCAGCCTTAATGGCTTTGTGGTATGTAACCGAATTGTTCAAATGAATGATTAGCTGTCGCTTAAGAATTTATTTATGGCTTGTTTTTCGTCATCGAAAATGTCGTAAAGAGTGGGGAAGCCAAGTAAATCGAAAACGTTATAAACTTTATCATTCATGTTGGAAAGTTTGATATCCCCTCCAATGGTTCTTACATCTTCTATGTAGGCCATAAACACACCAAGGCCGGCGCTTGCTATGTAATCAAGCTCTCGGAAGTTTACAATAATATTCGATTTTTGGCTGCTAATGAGGTTTTTTAGGGATTCTTCAAGCTGCGAAGCTGTGTGTGCATCGAGCTCTCCATAAAGATCTAAAATCTCAAAACCGTGGTTATTACGGTGCTCAATTTTGAATGTTTTCATCTATGGTATAAGTCTAGTTGAAAAGAGTGTAATATATCTAATATAGAACTAAGTGAGACAGACCAAAAATAAGAATACGATTTAACAGATGGGCATGTTACAAAAAAAAGAGGGTATCACACGTATCCGGTGTGATACCCTGACTATTCATCAAGAGAGACGCTACTTGAGCGCATTCCATATTAGCAAAAATGATTGTAAATCCACAATAATAAATGAGAAAGAGCCGGTAAAAACATAAAATTCAGCATTTTTACGGGTATGAAAGCAGAGTAGTAGGTAAAAATACTTATGGAAATTAGAGTTTCGAATCGTTTTTAGTTGGAATTTTGAACTATTGAAACTCAAGAAATAAAAAAAGCCATCACAATTTGTGATGGCTTTCGAAAGAAGGGATTTAATCTGGCTGTGGATCAATCCATTTTTCTAATCTTGATATTTCTGAACCAGACGTCATCCCCGTGATCCTGCAATGAAATGTAACCGGGCTGATTGATGCCAAATTGCTCATACTCAGCAAACTTACTGTTGGCTACCATTTCATCCCATGCGGGTGTGCCAAGGTGGTACTCTACAACAGGTACGCCATTCTGAAAATGAACAACTGTGCCTCTGTAAACCAGTACCTCAGCTTTATTCCATTCGCCTGCACCACGGAAGTTTTGTGGATTTGCAGGAATCAGGTCGTAAAGACTTCCGGCTTTTCTGTTTCCGTCAACTCCGAGTTCAGCATCGGGGTGGCGATCGTTATCCAAAATTTGCATTTCAGGGGCAGATTGCCAGATAGGAGTATTTTCGATTTCCTGGCCAAGGTAGAAGATTCCGGAGTTACCTCCTTCCGAAACTTTCCATTCAAGCGAGAGCCTGAAATTATGGAACTTTTCATCAAAAATTATATCTCCGCCTTCACCACCTGCTTCGCCCATTCCTGTGCCAATTACACGCAGTGTGCCATCATCCTCAACTACCCAGCCGCCTTCAGGGAATGAATCCTGGTTGTAGCCGCGCCAGCCCGTTGTGGTTTCACCGTCAAAAAGAAGCACCCAGCCCTGGTCAATTTCCTCCTGGGTAAGAGTGTTTACAGGAACTTCAGTTTCCGGTTCTGTTTGTTCTGTTTGTTGTTCTTCTGAGGAGCAGGCTGCAAGTAAAACAGCAGCCAAAACTACAGAAGAAACAACAGTAATCATCGAAGTGATCTTCATAGGTTATAAAGTTATGTTTTCGTTCAGATTAAATTAAGCCGGCATATCTGGCAAGTCCCATCCTTCACGATAATTCGTTTTGATGAGGCTGTTTGCAAATTCGCGAGCATTTAGAGGGTCAGTCATTTCACGACGGAATGATGGATGTCCATCTTCGATTGTAAATCCGTCTTCAATGATGATTCTCAGGCTTTCGTCAGGGCCGATATTAGTGAATTGCATGTTTTCTCCATCCCAGTGCAGTTCTTTATTTAAAGCCTGCAGGCGAACAGCCAATACACCCATTACAACCATTTCATTGAAAGGACCTGATTCGTGGAAAGCAGATTTTGCTTCTACACGGTATTCAGGGCTCTCTTTACAAGCGCGTACCCAATCCATATAGTGGTCAGAATCAACACGACGCTCAGTCTTAGGAACTTCCGGTACTCTGCCGGACAGTAACCATGGGTCTGATCCGTAGCAACCGCAAACCATCGTATCTTTCGAGCCGTGGAAAATTACAGCACCACCCTGGTGATTCATGTTTCCGCCACCCGGCCATCTTTCAGGCTTATATTTTTGTGCTTCTGTCCAGCCTTCAGGCTTCACAGGCTGCAGGCCACCATCGTACCAGTCAATTTCAACTGCTGGCTGAATACCGAAGCTGGTTTCTCTTCTTGGATAAACAAGGCGTACTTTTTGCGAAACCGGTGCGCTGTCTCTAAGCAGCATAGACGAGCTTCCCTGTACTTTTGTAGGATAACCAAGTTCAAGAGCTTTAAACGGAGCTTCAAGGATGTGGCAGGCCATATCTCCCAGGGCACCTGTACCGAAATCCCACCAGCCGCGGAAATTCCATGGTGTGTAAATTTCATGGTATGGCCTCATTTTCGCAGGGCCAACAAACAGATCCCAGTTCATCGTGTCTGGTACAGCCATCTCTTCGGACGGAGTATTGAGTCCCTGTGGCCAAATTGGGCGATCGGTAAAGGATTCAATTTTCCGAACCTCACCTATTTCACCAGCTCTGATCCATTCAACCATCTGGTTTATTCCTTCGTTTGAAGAACCCTGATTACCCATTTGTGTGGCTACTTTGTACTTCTCGGCAAGCTTTGTAAGAAGTCTTGATTCGTACACCGTGTGGGTTAAGGGTTTTTCCACGTAAACATGTTTCCCAAGTGTCATTGCATGTGCGGCCTGAATAGCGTGGGTATGATCAGATCCGGCAATCACTACAGCATCGATATCATCGATCATTTCGTCATACATTACCCGCCAGTCCCAGTATTTTGCGGCATTCGGGAAATAATCAAAACAGTTTTGTGAGTATCTCCAGTCAACATCGCAAAGGGCTACAATATTTTCTGATTCCATCTGGCGAAGTACAGCAAAGCCTCTGCCGCCAACCCCAATGCCGGCAATATTCAGTTTATCACTTGGTGCTTTGTGGCCTAAACCACTTACAACTTTACTTGGCAGAATGGTAAAACCGGCAGAAAATGCAGCAGCTTTTCCAAGAAAATCGCGGCGTGATAGACCATCTTTCTTTTTATTGTCTAACTCTTTCATGATTGGACGTATTTATTTTTAGGTTCAGTTAACAGATATCCTTTTTTGACAGAGTACATCATATATTACAAATCAGGAAAGTTGGAACTCATATTAGAGGAGAACACCACTTAGACCGAGCCGGATTTGCTGAATTTGTACTATCAAAATTAGCATACATTGTTGTTATATTAATCTTTTTTTCTTGTTACTTCAATTAAAAAGGATGTGCTTTGACAGCTTTATACATAATAAAGTTCATTATTGGGTTATAATTGAACATAATGGTAATTCTGTGACTTGTCGATCGCCAGAAACAATCATTACAGAATCAGGTTTAGGCTAAAACGGCGGTAAATTCAAAACCAAAATTTATGATGATGAAACGAATGACGAGATGTTCTATTCTTTTAATAGGTTCACTTTTTTTCATTTCTTTGAACAATACTGCTCATGCACAATGGGCAGTTGGCGCCTCGTTTGAAATCAGATCGGAAGATCCTACAAATGGTTTTGGCGCGCGAATTGAAAGAGAAATACTGCAAGGGTTACCACTGCTTGATGCTAATATCAGGGCACATCTCAGCTATTTCAACGAAACTAACAACCTGAGCATCAGCGAATTTGATATAAGCGGTGACTTTGATGTGTACGACTTTGGCCTGGCTGCAACACTCGGCATAAACGTGGGAATTGTAAAGCCATATGTGGGCTTTGGGGTGGGAACCGAGAGATATAAATTTAGCCCGGAGATTGCAGAAGCCGCTTTTAAAGAAAGAGGATACTATTATAACGGATTTGGTGGTGCAGAAGTAAGTTTACTTCCCTTTCTGAAACCTTTTATCG
>SLGA01000071.1 GCA_007123985.1 Balneolaceae bacterium
CATGGATGAATTCAAGAAAACGGATGCGGGCGTTCCAGCCGCCGCAACCAGATTGAAAGTCTGCCAGCCGCTTTCGACGTTCAGGTTTCAGGCTGGTGAACACTGGATGACAGCACCAGCGGGCACCGGGGTGATCACGAGACTTCGAAAAACCAACGATTCACCGACCGAAGGGTGGGGGCTTACTGGCGAAGGAATCCACTTAACGGACTGTTCGAGATCCGGGGTCCGCTTCTTACAACACCGTCCGTCCCCATGAATCACTGGGTGACATGTCCCTCATCGAATTTCTAACCGACCGAGGTCATGCCGAAATTTCTAGCTATGGGTGGTACTGAGTTGGGGAGGTTGACAAGTCGGCCCCGCATTGTGTCAGACTCAAACACGGCGACCGGATTATCAATTTATTTAGGAATCTTCTTCCAGTGTTCGGCTGTCAGGTGATGGTTAAACCGGCCGCCCCTGATTTTGTCTTCTGCGACATGAACGGGCAGACACCTTCTAAGCCCCCTCAGTTGACTTGAAGCGCACCACGCAATTGAAACGGGCCAAAGGTGTCAACATGGCAGTTTTGATATCGTGGGATCGGGCATCCTGCGGCCTGTCCCCCGGAATCCTCCACAAAACAGTAGAGGGTCAACTCTACATCTAGAGTATTAGGGTCTTCTTCAGAAAACACGGCGTCTAATTTCGTCCCAAACGAGGATGGGCCCGTCCAGTACCCGGCGTTGATAGGAGTTTCAATGACATTGGTTTGAAGACTCGCAACTGTAACGCCGGCTTGTCCCGAGTAGAAGACTTCTGGCTCATCAGACCAATTTGACACGGCCGACAAGCCACCACCGTAAAATTCTAGACAAAGACCTTCTCCGTGGCATTCAAGGCCGCCAGTAAAATATGGTGGAACCCCGACAGAAATGGATTCGGCTCGAAAGACAACAGTTTCAGGGTCGTAGTCCGAGATTACTGGGGTACAGTGTTGAGCGGTCATTGGATCAGACTCAAACGGGGCATCAAGCACGTAGACGCCGGTCCGAATTGGGCTATCGGCTACCAGTCGAAAGATTTTCTGCGAGAAGTTCCCGAACACATCCTGGGCCACAACGATCAAATCCGTCCCTCCTCCCAAGACTCCGTTTATATCCCTTACCCAGTAAGAAAACGTCTCTTCCGTCGTCGGTCCAAAGAAGGCGGTCAGATCGACTCCAGAGTTAATGTCCCTGTATGCAGGTTCGTTTGGTCGCCGAGTTTCCGCGCCTCGTGTCGCCAAGCCACTCGGATCTCGAAGCGTAATCTCCACCTCGCGGCTTTGTACCCAGTCTGAAGGAGGGATAACTTCAATTCCGGGACCGTCTAAATCAGGCCTCCACTCAAACCGGTCGTGATACACATTTCCAGCCGCAAAAACTGGAATGACTGAAAACCACAAGGCCAAAGCAGTGCCCTGATTAAGCAAGGAAGCTGTGGACGGTTTCAGCCTGTTTGGAATGCGTTGCTCCATACCACTCATGTTCATGCCAGCCCCGTGAATGCAGATCCCGTCGAAGTCTAGGAAGGATTTCTTTACGCGTCAACCTATTCCCTATATCCCCTATGTGTATTCTCTAACGGGAATGGCTGTAAAGTTTGAAATGACTGGCTTATTTCCTGTTTTTCCCGGCTGAATCGCCCGTACTTCGTTTTTCAAGATGGGCCCAAATGTCAATCCCCTTCTGCCACGCTCTGGCAAATTTGCCGCCAGATCAGGAAAAGAGGCCTCCGAAATGAGGTGTACTTGCGGATATCAAGGAGTAAGGTGCTAACGAAAGCGTCAACGCGGAGCGGCTCTTCCGCTGGAGCTTCAAAACCGGCCAGTTACGTTAAGCGTTAGCCGTTAGCCGTTAGCCGGGCCCGCGCCGTCGACGGTGCAGCGGGTGAAGCAGGAATCTCCTGCAGAATAGTAGTTTCTCCCATGGCGGATGGTTGGCAAGTGCCCAGCTGTATCCGGTAAGGTGCGCCGGTCAAGGCGAACTCGCCGCCTCTCGAAGTCCTTACAGCGGTTCGCTCGGAAACCCTGGGCAGAACAGATCGCTGTGCGGTAGGCTATCTCACGAGCTAGGGACGAAGATCAGCGTATGACAGCCACAACCCAACCAAATGACTGGTTTGTCGGCGCTGCCCTCGGCGGCAGCATTGACAAGACCGATGAGCTGGTAGAGCAAGGCATCTGGCGATTTTTCCCCGGGCCGGCCGGCAAGAACCGCTATGAGGCCAAAATCCGGGCGATGAAGCCAGGCGACCGGATCGCCATCAAGGCGGCCTTTGTCCGCAAGCATGATCTGCCCTTCGATAACCGCGGCAAGCCGGTTTCGGTCATGGCGATCAAGGCTGTCGGTGAGATCACCGAAAACCTGGGTGACGGCCTCCAGGTGCGCGTCAACTGGCAGCAGCGCTTCGATCCGCCGAAGGAATGGTACTTCTACACCGCCCGAGCCTCGGTCTGGCGGCTGAAGAAGGATGACTGGGCTGCCCAGGGGCTTTCCCGCTTCGCCTTCGAGGATGACGACCAGGACATCGATCGTTTTCTGCATCATCCATATTGGGCTCGGAAGTACAGCCCGACCGGTGAAGCGGATTCCCGCTTTGGCTGGACAGTTTTTTTCCAGTCACTGGCCGATCACTTACGCAAGTTCCGGTCAGCCCGGGATCGTCGGGAGCTGGTCGGGAAGCTCGAAGACCTCGCCAGCAAGCGTCCCCATCTGGACTACATCTTCGACCCCGCACCTGGCGGTGGCCGGCAGTTCGTGGCCGATATCG
>SLGA01000113.1 GCA_007123985.1 Balneolaceae bacterium
ATTTTTTTTGTAGAAAAATCGAAAACATCAATAATTGCATCCACATTTTTAAATCCGGTGTAAATGCTCTTTTGATTATCCACATACATCCCTGAGATTACTTTATTTCCAGTTGCAAGTGCTTCAAAAAGAATACTGCTTGCGGGAACTAAAGCTACATTTGCTTCAAGCATTTGTTGTGCCATCTGTTTTTCATCCAAAGCGTGGTAAATTACAACATTATCAGCTTTTTTTGTGATTGATTTCAATTGATCTGCACCTTTGAAACCAGACCCCAAAACCACAATAATTTTCGCAAATATTGAAGAATTGATGGCAATCTGTAAAGCTAATGGGGTGAGATTTTTAAAATCTGAACCTCCAAAGCAAATAAACAGTGTTAAATCGGATGTGTATTCCTTTTCAACATGTTTAGAAACGAGAAATGATGGCCTCAGAAGTGCATAATCGGGACCAAGTGCGAATTTTGAATATGGTTGTGCGTCATACATGCCGGGCTTAACATTCGGCGCATGGTTAATAATCAGATCGCTATAAAACGTCTGATCATGCAAGTCATCGATACTAATTAATTTCCCAGCTTTTGTTTTGATGTTCTTTTGATAATCCGAAGTAAAATTGTATCCATCAAGTACAATATAATCGTTTGGCTGAATTGCATGAAGAAACTCTGACTCGGATGAAATTTCAAAAAAGCCGAAATGTAATTCAGAGATGTTCTTCTTCAGCTCTGCAGGTATTTGCTTGCAGTAAAATGAAATTAAAAAATCATCCTTAAGCATTTGAGCCAAAGCGAGCGACCTCACAATGTGGCCAAACCCGATTTCATGGCTTCCATCAGCCCTGAACAGAATCCTTCTACTCATGCTCCTTAAGAATTTTTGCCGCTCTTTCTAATTCTGCCACCTTTAAAATATTTATGGCAGCATTCAACTCTTCATTGATGTTACTATGCTGAGTTCTTTGAAAATTTTGCCGGTTCACTTCGAAAATCCAGGGATAATTTTTATGAATGTAATATATCAAATCGATTCCGGTCCTTTCATCAGCACGATAGAATTGAAGAATAGAACTTAACACAAGAAAATCAGAAGGATAGTCTATTGTGAGCCGATAATTTTGAACATTACTGTCGATCATACTTCTAAATCGTTCTTTCTTGAAGTTATTGCTGTTTTTTATGTACAGGGTTACATGCTCTTTTTCTGCCTTTGTCAAAAAAACACCTTCAATTTTTTGCAAAACTGCTCCATCCACAATTTCTACATTCATACCAATGGGTAAATCACTCGTATAGGTGTACTGGTTCGATTCATTAATATGATATTTAATAGCTTTATCAATAGTTTTTATTTCAATCAAAGGATTATCTGCTGTTAAACGAACAACTATATCCAGTTGGTTATGAACTGTTACTTTTTGAAATCTGCTAAAAACGTTGTCTTCATCACCTCTGAAGCAGTCTATGTTATGACTATTGCAAAACTCTTCCAGTTTGTCATCAAGAGAATTTGTTGATGTTGCAACTATAATATTTCCCTGAGTTGAACTTGTTTTCAGTTGATCGATGATCCACAACAGCATCGGTTTCCCATCTTGCAGCGGAATGGGATGCAAAACTTTACCAGGAAATCGAGTACTTTGCATTCTTGCCTGGATAATAAAACCAATTTTTTTATTCAACAGTCCACCCTCCGTCCACAATAAGGCTTTGGCCCGTCATATAACCTGAAGCTTCCGAAGCCAGGTAAATAAAGGCACCGGCTAATTCTTCGGGTTTGCCAATTCTTTTTAGCAGTGTTCGCGATTTAAGCATGCTAATGAATTTCTCTTTTTTCTGCACAGTTTCCGATGGAAATGGGCCTGGAATGACTGTATTCACCGTAATTCCTTTTTCCCCCAAATAAGCTGCATAATACTTCGAAAGTTGAACTACGCCTGCTTTTGCGGCACCATAGTGAGGCGGATTTAACATCTCCGGAAAATCTTTGTACACATCAAAATCCGGAGCTACCACACCATACATGGAAGATACGTTGATGATCCTGGATGATTTGCCCTTCTCAAGATATGGAATACACTCCCGGATACATCTGAATACACTATTCAGGGTTCCGTCAATTCCTGTTTCCCAGTCACTGTCCGTCATGTTCAGCGGATCCTGGCCCGAAAGATAGAATGCATTATTGATCAACACATCGATCTTTTTTTCTTTTTCGTAAATGGATCGGAAAGCACCGGAAATGGATGCTGTTTTTGCCACATCGCATTGTTGGAAAAAAATGCTCTTTTCTTTCTGATCATTTTCTGCAAAAGCATCAGAAAACTTTTTCTCAGAACGGCCAAGTACATACACTTTGGCTCCATGATACGTCAGACTCTCAACAGCTGCTTTCCCAAGGTATCCATAACCTCCGGTTATCAGAACTACTTTCCCGGTCAGATCAAATGTTTGAATTGTGTTTATATTAGCCATTTTGATGGTGTTAATAGGTTTTCTGAAAAAGTTTCTTCCAACTCGGGCAATTGCTCTGCCTGTTCTATCGATTTGAGATTTTCGATAAGCTGACGATGATTTTCAACCCCGATAATCACCTTGTCGATCAAAGGATTCCGCAATACAAAATGTAAGAGAGTTCCGGAAATATTTTTTACCTGCTCCCGAAAGCGTTTTAACGCGGGTTTCAGCTCATCAAAAAAAGAACTCAGCTCATCAGGATCCATGAAAAATAACCCCTGAAAGAATGCCGAACGAACATGGATTTCGCAACCGTTTTCTTTCATTACTGCCATTG
>SLGA01000175.1 GCA_007123985.1 Balneolaceae bacterium
AATTTATATCTATATCAAGTATAAATTTAATATTTGGAGTCTTATTTTTAATATAAACTTAGTGCAGAAACATATCTTGATCTATTTCTAAATGATAAGCAAACCTTTGTCATAAGATTCATAGTAATATTAAGACAATGTTATTAATGTGTTTTCAAGTATAGAGTATATATTTTTTACACAGATCAGCTACTTCTTTGTTAGCGCGTGTAAAAATCAGTGAGGAGGTTATGAAAGCTTATTCGAGTTAAATAACGTAAATAACAGCTAGAAATAGAACAATTAACTTAACTGTAAGATCTCGAACAGAATAGATACTACTATCGATAAAGGCAATGGGATGCCTATGGCACTTTTACATTCGATAGAATTTTTTGGATGATCTCTTCCGTGGTGATATTTTCGGCTTCCGCTTCGAAGGTAGGTATTATTCTGTGGCGAAGTACATCTGAAGTAATAATCCGCACATCTTCGGGTGTAACATACGCTCTATGTTCCATAAACGCATGGGCACGGGCAGCAAGGTTCAGATTTATAGAAGCCCGAGGGGAAGCACCGAATGCGATGAGATCCTTGAGTTCTCCCAATTGATAATCATCAGGATTACGTGTCGCAAAAATGAGATCGATGATATAACGTTCTACTTTCTCATCAACATAGATTTCGTTAATTACTTTTCTGGCGTCGAGAATTTTTTTGGGTGTTACCACCGATTTTAGCTCAACTTTTTCTCCGGTACGAGCCATCTTCCGCATTATGATAAGCTCCTCTTCTTTTGAAGGGTAACCAATTTTTAATTTCAGCATAAACCGGTCAACCTGAGCTTCGGGCAGGTTATAGGTTCCTTCCTGTTCAACAGGGTTCTGAGTAGCCAGCACAAGAAAAGGATCATCCAGTTTAAAGGTCTCCTCGCCAATAGTTACCTGCCTTTCCTGCATCGATTCCAGAAGTGCACTTTGAACTTTTGCCGGTGAGCGGTTGATCTCATCGGCAAGAACAATATTTGCAAAAATAGGCCCTTTCTTAACCGTGAATTTCATCTCTTTCTGATTGTAAATAAGGGTTCCAAGCAGATCGGCAGGGAGCAGATCCGGTGTAAATTGAATTCTCTGGAATTTTGTACTTATTACTTTCGCAAGTGAAGAGACTGTGAGCGTCTTCGCAAGGCCTGGTACACCTTCCAGAAGCACGTGTCCGTCAGCAAGTAAGCCAATGAGAAGGCGATCAATCATATAACGTTGCCCCACTATCACTTTGCCTAATTCTGAATAGATATCGTCAATAAACTTACTGTGGGTTTCAATTCTTTCACCCAGGGCCTGCATATCAATTGGTTGGCTCATACTGCTTTTTGCTTAATAATTTGAAAGTTAAAGCTGCTATTAAAAAGTATTCGTTTCTGACTTTTAACAGTTTGGTAAATCAGAGCGTAAAATTAACGCAACTTGGCCACTAAAAAAAGTAATGCTGCACCATATATACGGTTTTATCCGGCAAAGAGTGAGAAAGAAGCGATTCATCTGAATTATTTACTAAAAGGTTCTCAATTAGCTTGAAGCCATTTTTAATTTTGGGTACCTTAGATGCCGTCAAATCAAATGATCAGAATGGAAATTTATACGTTTGTACTTCTTGCCGTTTTAGCCATAGCATCAGCTCTTGGGATGATTTTAAGCAAAAACACGGTTAACAGTGCTCTGTTGCTTGTTCTTAATTTACTGTCGGTTGCCGGGCTTTATTTAACACTGCAGGCTCAGTTCCTTGCCCTTATACAGATTCTCGTGTATGCAGGTGCAATCATGGTTCTGTTTTTGTTTGTTATTATGTTGCTTAATATTGACCAGGAAGAGAGTTTTTTCGAAAAGATACGGGTTAAATACATCGTGGCATTTCTTTTAGGAGCTGTGATTCTTGGTCAGTTGCTATACAGCCTTGGCGGTGTTACCGATCTACTACCGGGTATTTCACCTGATATGCAGTTTGCCGGTACGGTTGAGGCTCTTGGCGATGTTCTCTACACAGACTACCTTTTCGCTTTTGAAATGACAGCCATTCTGCTAACAGCTGCAGTTGTTGGCGCTTTGATGATTGCACAGTACAAGAAAAAGAAAACGAACGAATCAGAATGATAGAAATTGACTGGTATCTTGCACTTAGTGCTGTAATCTTTACGATTGGTTTAATCGGTGTTCTTATTCGAAGAAATGCAATTGTCATTTTCATGTGTGTTGAGCTTATGCTGAATGCAGTGAATCTTTCGCTCGTTGCTTTTAGTGCATATCACGGTGATGTAACCGGACAAATCCTGGTGTTTTTCTCTCTTGCAGTTGCAGCAGCTGAAGCTGTTATAGGCCTTGCAATTATTTTGGCAATCTTCAGAAATAATCTCTCTGTTGATATTACCAAGATAAACCTGCTGCGCTGGTAAAGTCTCTCAATAGGATTACTGTTCTGAATATCATGGTATCGTTCTTCATTGCTCTTCTTTCTGAAGATTAGTGTATATTTACTATCTCGAGTTCAATTCTGCCAATGAAAAATTGAGATGTCCGTTGATTGCTTTACGTTGTTTTTTTCTATCTCTATTAGGGTTGCTTACTCTGTTTGTTGCAGAGGCAAAATCAAACAATGATACAAAGTTTATCCTAATACACCTTGACGCTGCCTCTTCATATTACTTGCTTCAGGAGATGGAGAGGGGAAATTTACCAAATCTGCAAGCCTATTTCTCAGATGAGAATCATATAAAATATACTATCACGTATTTCCCAAGCAAAACCCC
>SLGA01000167.1 GCA_007123985.1 Balneolaceae bacterium
CAGATCAGAAATCATCAATCGTACATCGAGTATTCAGAGATCGTATGATTTAAGACTACTCGATCGGCGGTTAGCGATCTGTGATTTTTGAATGCGGCCAGATCAGAAATCATCAATCGTAAATCGAGTATTCAGAGATCAAAAGATGTGCGATTGTTCTCGACTTCCCCTTCGGTTCCGCTCAGGGTTCGCTCGAACTGACGTTGTTCTTTTTTATCCCCATCGAAGTGACGTTGAATTGTTAAACACGCCCACAATTGGCACTGGAGGGTTTGAAATCGATGGTCTACTCGGATCAGAAAACCTTCTTTAAAAACAAAAGTGGAATAGTCATTGATTTCATATTAAAAACGAAAGGTTGAAGCCAAACAAATACTTTTAAATCAACCCATATTACAGTAATTTAGATACTTCATTAAAAAGCGACGGTTGCACAATTTTTGCTATTGAAAGTTGTTGTAAATTCATATACTTCATAAGCTTGAAAAAGCAGTCATAAATTTAAATTTCTATCCGGTATACATGAGTGAAGGAAATCAGCAAAACTCCTACTCTTCAAGAGGAAATGGTTCAGTAAATAAGAACGGTTACTATGGCGGGGAATACACTTCTGCAATGAGCTCGCCGGCTGATGAAGCCAAACGTGATGAGATAGACCTTAAACATCTGATTAATGTTTCTCTTCGCTACAAGTGGTGGGTTATTGGCATTACTATCCTATTTACAGGTATTGCCTGGCTCTATGCCCAAACATTCGACGATGTGTACACCAGTTCCGGTACCATTGTAATAGCTGAAGAGAGAAACCGCTACACCTGGGCAGGTTCAGATATTTCAAGCATTGTATCCTCATCATTTGGTGTGGGTGCGGGTAACCGGCTTGTGAATGAGATACAGGTGTTTCAATCTAGAAGGCTTTCCGAGGAGATTGCGAAAAAAATGCATGAGCAGGATGTGATGGAGAACGGAGAGCGATTCCCGATGCTTTACCGTAGTTTCCCTGATGATACCACAAAAATTTCCGTGGATGCACTAACCGGCAGAATACGATCCGGCCTGAATGTGAACCGTGTGGATATGGATACAGATATTCTTCGAGTCAGTTTTACAACAAGGCATCCCCTTGAAGCGAAGTACCTGGTCAATACCACGATGGATACATACACAGAGGTTTCAGCCCGTCAGCGTAGAAGTGCGGCAAATTCTGCTCTTGCGTTTCTTGAACAGGAGAAATCGGATGCCGAAATGAGACTCAGGAACTCCGAAGAGGCTCTTCGTGAATATATGAGCCGGACAAATCTTGTTCAGATAGACGGACAGACAAGCACTGTGATTAACCGTCTTGCAGAACTGGAATCTCAGAGGCAGCAGGTACAGGTTCAGCGTGTCGGGCTAAACTCATCTATTGAAGCGTATGAAGGCCAGCTTGATCAAATCCGGCCGGGACTTGCCGAACAGTTTGCGGATAATATCAGCGCAACCATGCAGCGCAGCCAGTTCAGGCTTGCCGAGCTGGAAACCGAGCGATCACTTCTGCTTCAAAGGAATCCGTCCCTGCGAACAAATCCTGAGCTTGAACCTCAGTTTATAAATCTCGAAGATGAAATTCAGCAGCTCAAGAATCAGATCAACCGTATGGCTGCAGATCTGATTGGTGAAGATACGGATATGTTTATTGGCTTTTTGAATAGTGCTGAGGGCGGACTAACAGGGCGGATTATGGAGCTCAGGCAACAGCTGATTCAACTTCGCATCGAAGAATCGCAATTGAATGCCCAGGAAGAAGTTCTTACCCAGCGAATGGAAGAAGAGAATGAATTCTTCGACGGTCTGCCGGAAAATATGATTGAGTTTGCCCGTTTGCAGCGAGACAGAACTGTAAATGAAGAGCTCTACGCAACCATTTCCCAGCAATTTACCCAAACTACATTGTGGGAGCAGACACAGTTTGGAGCAGGCCGGCCTCTTGATTATGGTCTTGCACCAATGACACCATCCGGGCCAAACCGTACACGGTATGTAATGATTGGCTTTCTGCTGGGTGGTATTCTGAGTGTGGGTTTTGTTTTTGTGAGGGAAAACCTGAACAGAACGATCGACGGAACTGATAAACTTCGGAAAACAGGGTATCCGTTACTTGCAATTATACCGGAAATGACTTCTCTGCTGAAAAAAAGATACAATGGTGAGCGTTTTATCACTGTGGAAGATCACAGAGTGGCAACGTCATGGTCAAATCTGTTGGATACGATTAGTCCGGTTGCTGAATCATTCAGAAGGCTTCATAATAACATCATCTACTCAGATCCCGATTCTGATAACAAGGTTGTTTTGATCACCAGTTCGAAAAAAGGAGAAGGTAAAACGACGGTTACGATGAACCTTGCAGTTACGTTTGCTGAATCAGGAAAAAAGGTGCTCGTGATTGATACGGATTTGAGAAGGCCTATGATTCACCAGTTTACAGGAGTTGCACGTGTACCCGGTATTGCAGAAGTTTTTTATGATGATAAATCATTTTCAGCTGCCATTAAACCAACAATAGCTCCGGGTGTGCATGTGCTCACTGCAGGTCGTAAAATTCCGAATCCGTCAGCACTTATTCAGAGTAAAAAACTGCGTGCTCTGCTTGACAGAGTTAAGGAGAAGTATGATCATATCATTATTGATACACCGCCCTTTGGCGTAATTACCGATGCGGCTCCGATTATCAAACTGGCAGATATGGTAGTTCTTGTTACCCGTTTTGGTGTTACACAGATCAATGAGCTTAACTTTA
>SLGA01000180.1 GCA_007123985.1 Balneolaceae bacterium
AGGGTTCATCATATAAACTTTTTCGAGTACCCGGAAGAAGTAAACCGCGTTTAGCAGTGAACTTACCAAAATCACCCCGAGGAACAGCCAGTTACTGTTGTCTATGGTTCCGAGTGCGAGGTACCACTTACTAAAAAAACCGGCAAGTGGCGGTAACCCGATCATGGAAATGGCAGCAATGCTAAACGATGCCATTGTCCAGGGATATTTTACCCGATAACTGTCATCAAATCGACTGATGTCGGAGTGGCCCTCTTTCATGCGCATTTGGCCGCTGATCATAAATAGGCATGCCTTCATGATGGCATGATTCAGTACATGTAAAAGTGCACCTGCAAAACCCCAGGGATTTGCCAGGCTCAATCCCATAATGATATAGCCGATTTGGGAAATCGAACTGTAAGCCAGCATTCGTTTCATCTCGGTTTGGGCAATAGCCATGATGGATCCATACAATATTCCAATACAGGCAAGAACTCCAACAATGTACGAAAGGGGTGCAATGGCGTCGGTAATTTCGAGGCCAAACAGCCAGAGAATTACTCTGAAAAGGATATAAGCGGCTACTTTTGTACCAATCGGTGCAATTAACGCCGTTGATACAGATGATGCATAGGTATAAGAGTCGGGCAGCCAGCCGTGCATTGGGAAGAGCGCTGCTTTTACGCCGATACCTACAATCATGAGAATGAGTGCTGCAAATACGGCGTTACTTTCATAGAGCATTGGCAGCATAGCCGCCATGTCGATGATATTCAGCGTTCCGGTAACCGTGTACATAAAACCAACACCGAGAAGATAGAGTGTACCTCCGGCTGTTCCTATTATCAGATATCTGAAAGCAGCATAAGGGGCCTGTTTTTCACCGATAGCAATTAATGCATATCCGGAAAGTGAGGCGATTTCAAGAAAAACATAGAGGTTAAATAGGTCGCCGGTGAGGATCATGCCGTTAAAGCCAAGCATCATCAGCATGACGAGAGCGTAGTAAGGCATCTCTTTACCGGGAAACTCTCGTTTGGCGATGTGATGTGAGTGAATCAGAACGAAAAATGATACCACATTAATTACAAGCACGAAAAAGCCGGCCAGGCCATCATATACAAACTCAATACCCACAGGTGGTTCCCAGCCACCAAAAAAGTAACGAATGCTTCCCTCGCTCAGATAATTGATAAATCCATAGACAGAGAAAGCTGCGGCAATACCCGAACCAAGCACAGCAAGAGGTTGTGAGAGTTCACTTCTCCACAAGCCAAAGGCTGGTATTAGTACCGAAAAGAGTACAAATGTTAAAGCGATATATGCCGGAAGGTGCGACTCAATCATTGAAGTTTTTCTATCAGTTCTTCTTCGTCCAGTGTTTCATATCTGTTGTAGATTGCCAGCAGAAGTGTAAATGCAACACCTAAAGTAGCTACTCCAACAACAATGGCAGTAAGCATTAGCGTGTGTGGTAAGGGATTGAGGTAGTTTGCAACCTGATCAGCGGGAAAATCCGGGTTGAGTACGGGTACTGTTGCATCCCATTTTGAAGCAATCGAAACAAAATAGAGAACCACAGAGATTTGAAGGATGGCAAGCCCAATCGTTTTTTTAATCAGATTCTTTTTAAACAGAATACCGTACACACCAATACAGAGCAGTATTACTGTAAACCAATATGCGTAGTGCCCTAAAAAGAAATCAAGCATAATCCTCTCCTCTAACCATATTGTCATAAATCATCACAAGAATAGCCATCACCGCAAGACCAATACCCACTTCAATAATCAAAATACCTGTATATCTGAGCCACTCCGGCTCCATTCCCGGTATTGGAAGTGCTGAATAATCAAGAAAATAGCCTCCCATAGCCATTGCTACCAGTCCGGTTGCAAAATAGATCACCACACCAATTACCGCCAAGGGTGTTGTTGCGAATTCCTGAATTTGCAACCGGGCTACTCTGCGTCCACCGGCAACTCTGATTAACAAAACAGATGCAGCAAGAAGTGCACCACCCTGAAATCCACCTCCGGGGCTGTAGTGTCCATGAATTATAACATACCAACCGAATACCATGATGTAGGGACTCAAAAGACGAGCACCCAGTAAAACAATAGGGCTTTGGAATTGACGCCTCATGCCCGCCTCCTTCTCGTTTTTCTTAACACCAGTAATGTTATAAGTCCGGCTGTGTAAATAACAACCTGCTCGCCAAAGGTATCAATGCTTCTGTAGTCACCAAGAACAACGGTAACCATATTCGGTGTACGCGTGTCGCGGTATGCATTTTTAATAAAATAATTCCCTTTTACAGTGGTACCGGTTATACTCTCCTCGGCGTGCATAAGATTATCAGGATCACCACGGTATGGTAAATCTGATGCTGCGAAAATCAGTATTCCGGCGAACAAAACCAATATGATTACTTTTAGTGCTTTCAATCGTTTGATTTCCTTGAAGTTTGAAACACAACCACTACAAATAAGATACCTGTTACACCTGCACCGATTACGGCTTCTGTAAAGCCCACATCAATCGCTCCCATTGCAACAAAAAGCAGAGCCATCAGGAAACTAAAAATAGTCATCATCACTACAGCCACCAGCAGATCTTTCACTTCTAGAGCAACCACCGCTGAAAGTGCAAGGAAAATGTAGATGATAAGTTCAAGTTCCCAGATCATTTGTGCTCCTCCTCATCAATTTCATCATCCGAATAGAACGGATTGAGACCTCGTTTGTATGCTGCTCTTGCAAGTGCATGGATGCCAACAGGATTTGCCAGCGCGATAAAAAGTACAATGAGCAAAAGCTTTAAAGAGCTTTGTGTTACGCCATCGTAAATAACGAGCCCCAGAATAACAAAGATAATGCCCAGGGTGTCACTCTTACTTACAGCGTGAGATCTGGAATAAAAATCGGGTAACCGGATGATGCCAATACTTCCGACAAGCATAAAAATGACACCTGTAACAATTAAAATGATGCTAATGATATTCTGGATTTCACTCATTTTTCATCAAACTTTGGGGATGAAACATACTTGGCGATAATCAGTGAGCCTATAAATCCGAGAATAGCGTAAGCAAGTGTTATATCGATGAAGTTTTCGATACTTTCGAACAAGAACCCAATTAAAGCGATCAGAACGATCGTTTTTGTGGCAATGGCATTGGTTGCAAGAAGCCTGTCGTAAAGTGTAGGGCCGTAAAGTACGCGAAACAGCGGTACTGCTATGATAATGGTAAGAACAACCGAACTATATAGAAAAAATGACTCCATCAGCTATTCTTTTTTGTTTCAGTTCTTGTGATGATCTGTAGATTTTCTACAACCTGCCGCTCTTCTTTTTGAAATAACTTCAGTACTTCACGTGGCATTTTGTCCGACGATATCCCCTCAAACGATTTATCATCAATAGCGTGAACAATGAACATATCACCCTCAATTTCAATTGTAAGTGTGCCGGGGGTCAGAGAAATCGAGTTTCCGAGAATCATCCGAGCGTGCGCACTCGGCAGATTCGCTTTAAACGTAATCATGGTGGTATGAATCGGCATTTTGCGGCGAACTATAATCCCTACTACATGAAATCCGGCTACGATTATTTGAATAATCATCCAAAAAACGTAGTAAACAGCTCTGCTGAAACGAACTTCACTGAGATCGTCCATATCGTCATCAAAAAATCTGTGCGTCTTCAGCTGGTAGTTCACGTACATAACACCGGCTACAGTAAGTACTCCAAGGCCGAGGTGTACAAAATCAAGAAACCCACTCATAATAACCCAAAAGGTCATTAATGAAATGAACGACATAGTAAGGCTGAAAAAAGATAGCTTGTTCATTAGTTAGCTTTATAAGCTGTTTGCCCACTTTCTTTTAGTTGCGTAAACTTATTGAAAAATTGCCATTCTCTGCAATAAAAGTTGATCGGTTTTACACGGTTTATTCAAAAAAACGCTTTCATAGTTTATGTGCTATATATAGAGTATAAGCTATTTCTCAAAAGCATAATGCAACCGTAAAATTCTTTTTCAGAAGATGAGTTTTCCTCTCTTTTGAGTTTATCTTGGAGTAGATTTTTGTATCTTTGCCTCCTGAATTTAAAGTTGTTATAAAACAGCCAAACCATAAGCGCCAAACTAATTAACCTGTTGATGGAATCACCCACAGTGCTCGTTGGCCTGATTATTGGATTGCCACTGCTCGGTTTTCTTGTAAACGGTATTTCCGGCCTTTTTTGGAAGGATTTTCGATCAAGAAAGAGCTTTATCGGTACCATTGCCAATTTTGCGGTATTTATACCTTTTCTAATTACAGTTTATCTCTTTTTAAATTTTAATGCAGAAGCCGGAGCTGTTCACGCAAAGCTATTTACGTGGATTGATACGGGTGGTTTAACTGTAGATATTGCTTATCAGATTGATCAGCTATCGCTTATTATGGCGCTTGTTGTGACGGGCGTTGGTTCGCTCATTCATCTTTACTCGATCGGGTACATGTCGCACGATCCCGGTTTTTGGAAGTTCTTTGCGTACCTGAATCTCTTTATTTTTGCCATGCTGAATTTAGTACTGGCTGATAATCTGCTTCTGCTTTTCCTGGGGTGGGAAGGGGTAGGGTTATGTTCCTACTTGTTGATTGGCTTCTGGTACACCGATATGTTAAAATCGGACGCGGCGAAGAAAGCTTTTCTTTACAACCGGGTTGGTGATTTTGCATTTCTGGTTGCAATATTTATGATTTTTGAAGCGGTTGGCAGCCTAAACTTCGATGTAGTACTTGCCAATCTCGATGCTTTCACAGGCGATGCTATTTTTTGGATTGCATTCCTGATGTTTATCGGGGCAACCGGAAAGAGTGCCCAGATTCCGCTATTTGTATGGCTTCCGGATGCAATGGCCGGCCCAACATCAGTTTCTGCTCTTATCCATGCTGCTACTATGGTAACTTCAGGTATCTATCTGATCACGCGGATGTCTCCAATGTATGTACTAACTCCTGAAGTGATGATGATAGTTGCAGTAATTGGCGCACTAACTGCAATCGTAGCGGCAACCATTGCCATTACGCAGTACGATATTAAGGGAGTTCTTGCCTACTCAACGGTTTCTCAGCTTGGCTTTATGTTCCTTGCACTTGGCGCAGGGGCATATACTGCGGCGCTATTCCATGTGGTTACTCATGCATTTTTTAAAGCCTGTCTCTTCCTTGGCTCCGGTTCTGTGATTCACACAATGGAGCACGTTGAGCATAAACTTCACGATAAAGGGAAAGATGTTCATTTTGATCCGCAGGATATCCGCAACATGGGAGGCCTCAGGAAGTATATGCCATCAACCTATAAAACATTCCTGATTGCTACTATTGCTATTGCAGGTATACCGCCTCTGGCCGGATTCTTTTCTAAAGACGAAATTTTGATGCACACAATGAACATGGGATTCGGTGAATTTGCCGGAGCCATGTACTTTATCTTATGGGGTGTTGCCACTCTTACTGCATTCATGACTGCCTTCTATATGTTCCGGCTTACACTTACAACATTTCATGGAACCTTTAAGCTGCCGCAAAAAGTAAAAGGTGCAGAAAATGCAGAAGAGTATCTGCATGAAAGTCCCTCAACCATGACGATTCCGTTATGGGCACTTGCCGGACTCTCTGTTGTTGGCGGATTTATCGGTATTCCCAATTTTATATCCAAATCATTCGGCGGCGAAGGAGCTATAAACTGGCTTGGCAGCTGGGTGAGTCCGATAGCGGCAGATATTCCCTTAACACTATCAATTCCTGCAGAATGGGGCTTAATGGTATTTGCAACGCTGGTAGCAATTGCTGGCGTTTACACTGCCTTCAGAATGTATGGAAATGACAATCAGGAAATTTCTGATGCAAAAATTTCAAAAAGATTTGGCGGGCTATATCAAATCTGGAAAGAGAAGTATAACCTCGATGAACTCTATGAGGGTACAGTAGTACATCCTACAGTTCGCTTCTCAGATAAAGTTCTCGCCGTATTTGATATAAAAATTATTGACGGTTTTGTGAATATGATTGCTGGCATCGTGCGTCTTACAGGAAGCTTGCTCCGTTATATACAGACCGGTGTAACAAGTAATTATGCGCTTTTCCTCATTCTCGGTGTAATACTGGTTCTCTCACTATTATTGTTCTAAAGATACTTAGCTGATAAACATGGAGTTTTTACTTAATCTTACCATCTATTTTCCGCTTCTTGGAGTACTGGCATTTTTATTTCTGAAAAGTGATAATGCCGTGAAATGGACCAGCCTTATCGTAACATCTGTTACATTTCTGCTTTCATTGCCGCTTCTTCTTAATTTCGATGTTGCAGGTTCAGCATTTCCACAATATGTAACAGAAGGATCTCCAATTCTAACCGGCTTTGATGTCAAATATCTTGTTGGCCTGGACGGTTTGAGCCTGCTTCTGTTTATGCTTACCACACTTTTCGGCCCTATTGTAATACTCTCATCATGGAATTCGGTAAACAAGAGCTTGATTGGATATTACAGTATGCTGCTTATTCTTCAGACAGCATCGTTAGGGGTATTTGCATCGTTAGATCTGGTGGTTTTTTACGTATTTTTTGAGCTCTCATTAATACCAATGTACTTTTTGATTGGAATATGGGGTGGAAGCGACAAGATTCGGGCAACAATCAAATTTTTCATCTACACTCTTGTAGGTTCTTTAATTATGCTGGTAGCCCTGATCTATCTTGGCTTCAATGCAGGCGCTGCAACTGGAGTATATCAGTTTACCGCAGACTGGCGGTTTATCTCAAGCCCGGAATACACAATTGGCCTGGTTGAGCAAACATGGCTTTTCCTTGCATTTGCACTCGCATTTTGTATAAAAGTACCCCTGTTTCCATTCCACACCTGGTTGCCCTATGCACACACAGAAGCTCCTACTGCAGGTTCGGTTGTACTTGCTGCAATCATGCTTAAGCTGGGTACATACGGTTTAATTCGAGTTTGTATGACAGCTTTCCCCAATGCATTTATGGAATTTGCCCCCTGGATGGCAATACTCGCTGTAATCGGTATTATTTATGGTGCTTTGGTTGCCATGGTCCAAAAAGATGTGAAAAAACTGGTTGCTTATTCATCTGTTAGTCACCTTGGATTTGTGGTACTCGGTATCTTTGCATTCAACACCATTGCTGTTCAGGGTGCCATCATTCAGATGATTAATCATGGCCTGTCAACGGGCGCTCTCTTCCTTATTGTAGGTATGATTTATGATCGCCGACACACACGGATGATTGCCGACTTTGGAGGTATTGCTAAAAAAATGCCTGTTTTTGCGGTAATGTTTATGATTGCAACACTGGCATCTATAGGTCTGCCGGGCCTCAACGGATTTATCGGGGAGTTCTTCATTTTGAACGGTTCATTTTTCTCAGAACTGTATGCAAACAAGGCATATGCAGTAATAGCAGCACTCGGAGTTATACTCGCTGCTGTTTACATGCTATGGATGTATCAACGGGTAATGTTCGGTCCGATAACAAACAAAGAAAATGAGAAATTGATCGACCTGAATGGTCGGGAAATCGGGCTGCTCGTTCCCCTTGTCATATTTATGGTATGGATTGGAATTCGTCCGGTTGATTTCACTAAGTACTCAGAAGAGTGGGTGGATACATACATCACTCTTTCAGAAGAGAAAAGTGTGTCTGTAATTGAAAACACAAACAGCGATGATATCCCCGACTGGACAGCGAAATTTTACAAAATCGGTGGTAATCAATCTGAATCAGAATTGGTACTGAAAGATAAATAAACAGATCATGAAAGCACTCTCATCAGAAGTTATAGAAAAAGAGATTGAAGAATTGTCAGGTTGGTCGTTCGGCAACGATAAGATTTCAAAGAAGTTTGAATTCGACAACTTTAAGGATGCACTCTCTTTTATGGTACGGGTTGGTTTTGAAGCTGAAAAGCAGGCACATCATCCCGAGTGGTTTAATGTATATAACAGGGTGGAAATAAGCCTCAGTACACACGATGCAGGCGGCAAGGTAACTGAAAAAGATATTTTACTGGCAAAAGCTATAGAGCAAATAGCCAACTGATTTAATAATAAATTCAACAGAAGCTCAAAGGATTTAAAACAAACAATTGATGGATTATTTACACGACTTACATTCCTTTTTGCCCGGTATAATAGTTGCCATCGCCGGCCTTATTGTGATTATGCTTGATGCATTCAAAAAATCCATTGCTGTTTCGTATTCAGTGGCGGTTTTTGGATTGGGTATTGCCGTTTTGGTTGCTATTCAATCACTTTTTGGTGATTCCGGTACTGCATTTTCAGGAATGATTGTATATGGTGGAACCGGTGCATTCGGTACAGTTGTAGTTTTGTTGGGGGCTCTTTTTTGCGTAATAATATCAAAAGATTATTTAGAAGATCTGGATCTGCATAATGGTGAAGTATATGCAATGGTACTTTTTTCAGTAACCGGTATGCTTGGTCTTGCTGTATCGAATGATTTGATTACACTTTTCATCAGCCTTGAAACCATGTCAATCTGTTTGTATGTGCTTGCCGGCTTGATGAAAAATGAAAAGATTGGAGCTGAGGCAGCCCTTAAATATTTCCTTTTAGGTGCTTTTTCAACCGGGTTTTTACTTTATGGAATAGCGTTGATTTATGGAGCAACTGGCCATACAAATCTGGTTGAGATAGCTGCTGCAGCAGAACCTACACTGCTCTTTTTTGCAGGTTCCGCTCTGCTACTCGTTGGAATATTCTTTAAAATTGCAGCTGTACCTTTCCACATGTGGACTCCCGATGTTTACCAGGGTACACCCACCACATTAACTGCATTCATGGCAACTGCAGCAAAGTCGGCTACATTTGTAGCTTTTATTTTGGTTCTCACAAGAATGCTGCCCGACTCTGAAGCCGGTGACTGGACTAATGTAATTCAGGTAATGGCTATCATCACAATGATAGTAGGTAATTTAATTGCACTTGCACAAGACAATGTAAAACGCATGCTTGCTTACTCAAGTATTGCACATGCCGGTTACTTAATGGTAGGTCTTGCGGCAGGAACTGCAGCAGGATATTCCGGTGTATTGTACTATCTCTTTGCATACACTCTTATGAATGTGGGTGCTTTTGGGGTAATAGCATATTATGAGCGCAATCACGGACTTGATTTTACACAAATTGACAGCTATGCCGGGCTTGGATTTAAAGTGCCGGTTATGGGTGTTATGCTATCAGTATTTCTCTTTTCACTTGCAGGAATTCCACCTCTTGTTGGCTTTGTTGGTAAATATTATGTATTTGCAGCTGCTATTCAGGCAGGTTTAATTCCACTGGCTATTATCGGTGTACTGGCAAGTGCCGCTAGTGTTTACTACTATCTGCGTGTAATGGTTTATTTATATTTTAAAGAAGCCCACAAGGAGTATTCACTGAAGCAGCCGGGTTTTATGTTCAAGACTACCTTGATCTTGCTTGCCGTTCTCACCATCTATTACGGTATAGAGCCAGTCTTACCAACTACTGGACTTATAGAACTCATAAACTCCTATTACGCTTTGTAATTTCAACGCAGTAATATCAGATTGTTTGTATTTATTGGCGCTTGATGAACTTTGAATCTTTGACCTCAGGGTAACGGTAAACAGAGTTCAATTACATTGTAATCATAGAATCAATTGCTTATCTTTTAAGGCTCTGTTATCGGCATAATGTACGATGACTGTTTCCAATAACGGAAAACAACCAAAGAAAAAATAGAATGAAAAAAGACTTTTATGAAATGACTTACATTCTGAATCCGGTTCTCGATGAAGAGAAGTTTTCAGAGTTAGTAAGTTTTGTAAATAAGCTAATCGAAGACAACGACGGCGAAATTGTTGAAGTTGACGAATGGGGAGTTAAAAAGCTTGCCTACGAAATGGACAAAAAAAGTACCGGTTACTATGTAAACATGTATTTTAACGCTCCTGGAAGTGCAATTGAAGTAGTAGAGAGAAACATGAGAATTAATGATGATATCATGAGATATCTCACTCTCAAATATGATGCAAAAATGAAACGCTACTTCGAACTCAGACAAAAAGGTGAAGCACCTACACTTTTTGAAGAAGAAGCTGAAGAGTCAAATGAAGACGATAATTAAGGAGATTAGTTATGATTAACAATCCATCACACCCCAAGAAAGGCCATCTTAAAAATAAAGACTGTAAGTTTACTAAGGCAGGCTTTGAGTACATCGACTACAAGCAGACAGATATCCTCGAGCGGTTTATCAACGATCAGGGTAAAATGCTTCCAAGAAGGGTAACGGGCACAAGCGCAAAACACCAAAGACAGCTTACACTTGCTGTAAAACGCGCTCGATTCTTAGGCCTTATTCCATACGTAACTGAAAATCTGAGGTAAAAGACTCCTATGAAGCTGATATTGAAAGAAGACGTAGAAAAACTGGGTTCTGCAGGAGATCTGGTTGATGTAAAACCAGGATATGGCAGAAACTATTTAATTCCTCAGGCAAAAGCAGTTCTTGCCACCGAGGGTGCTATTAAACAATACGAAAACCTTAAGCGGGAAGCTGAGCTCAGAGCTGAATTAACTGTTGAAGCAGCAAAAGAAT
>SLGA01000052.1 GCA_007123985.1 Balneolaceae bacterium
AACAAATGCAAATTGAGATAATAAACACAGACAGGATGATTCATTAATATTAATTAATTATTGTAGTTAATTGAAGCAAGATATTTTATTAGACAAAAAAATAATTTACATTACGATTACAAGCATTTCTTAATTGAATTGTTGAGTTTCTATAAATATGATAGTTACATAAAAAAAGGGAACTTATTTAAAAAAAAGAGATATAAGTGTGTGTTGTAACAAATTATAAATTGAGGACTTACAATGAAAATTAAACTTGTACCAAGAAATAATGTAAAAATATCACGGAGGAGTCGGTCAAAATACGACAAGTTGAAAGAAGCAATGTTAAGATTAGAACCTGATGGTGATGCATTAAGAGTTGAATACTCAAATCAAAAAGAGCTTAACTCCATCCGAAATATTGCATATACATTCAATAAAGAGACTGGAAAAAAAGTAAAGAGCACAACCGATTCGAATGAACTGTCGGTCTTTTTCTTTCTCGAAAAATAAATTGTAAGCAAAAAAAATGCCCCTTCTCTCAAAGGGGCATTTAGATATCAAAGTTTTGAAGAAGCAGATGTTATTTCTCTTTTTCCTGCTTCTCTTTCTCTGCAAGCTTATCTGCCAAACCTGATACTTCACCCAATGTAGGTGTGCCTGTTTCTACAGTATCTTTGGCAGGTGCTTTTTTCTTAGAAGTTTTCTTTTTCGCTTCTGTTTCAATTTGAGAAATCTCAATGGTTTTGCTTGGCTCGTCAAACTCCACAACAAAACCCTCAACCTTATCCCCTTCTTTGAAACTTTCTTTGAGATTTTCTACAGGCTCTGCAAGTTTATCTGCAGCGAGGAAAGCATCAACGCCAAGCTCAAGTTTTACAAACATTCCTTTATCTGTAATCTTTGAAACTTCACCTTCAACTTTTGATCCGGGGCCATACTCTTCAGCATATTTTTCCCACGGATTGTCTTCTACCTGCTTATGGCCAAGTGTGATTCTTCGGTTATCGAAGTCAACAGCCAGGATAACGGTTTCAATCTCCTGCCCCTTGTCTACAATCTCGTTCGGGTGCTCAACTTTATCTGTCCAGCTGAGGTCAGAAACGTGGATTAATCCATCAATTCCGGGCTCAAGTTCAACAAATACACCAAAGTTGGTGAGGTTTCTCACAACTCCTTTATGAGTAGAACCGATCGGATATCTCTCAAGGAGTTCTTCCCATGGATCTTTCTCAAGCTGCTTCACACCAAGCGAAATTTTCTTCTCATCTTCGTTGATGTTCAGAACAACACACTCGATAATATCATCTTTCTGAACAAGCTGTGACGGATGCTTAATGTGCTGAGTCCAGCTCATTTCTGAGATGTGAATCAAACCTTCCACGCCTTTTTCAAGCTCAATAAATGCTCCATAATCAGCAATGGAAACTACACGGCCCTGCACTCTGAGGTTTTCAGGGTACTTGGTGTAAATTTCATCCCATGGATGCGGCTGGAGCTGCTTGAGGCCGAGTGATACACGTTTCGAATTTTCGTCAAAATCGATAACGGCAACGTTCATGCGCTGGTCAAGCTTAACAATTTCTTCCGGATGGTCCACACGCCCCCATGAAAGGTCTGTAATGTGGAGAAGTCCGTCAACACCGCCAAGGTCAATAAACACACCAAAATCGGTGATATTTTTAACGATACCTTCAAGAACCTGACCGGCTTCAATCGTTTCGAGAATTTCCTGCCGCTGATCTTCAAGGTCGCTTTCGATAAGCGCACGGTGAGAAACAACAACGTTTTCTGCCTGCATGTTGAGTTTTACAACCTGGAACTCCATAGTTTTACCAACATAGGCATCAAAATCTCTTACTGGCCGTACATCAATTTGCGAACCCGGCAGGAATGCATCGATTCCAAATACATCAACAACCATCCCTCCTTTAATTCTTCGCTGAATATAACCTTCGATGATCTCGCCGGTTTCATGCGCATTTTCAAGGTTTTCCCAGGCTTGCAGAATATCAGCTTTTCTTCTGGAAAGAATCAGCTGGCCTTCGCGGTCTTCTACTTTATCGAGGAAAACTTCTACTTCATCGCCGGGCTTCAGGTTTTCAATTACTTTATTTGAAAACTCATTTACAGGAACAATACCTTCAGATTTAAAGCCAATATCAACGATAACATATTTTTCATCAACCGAAACCACAATACCGGTTACGATCTCTTTTTCGTCAATTTCATTCAGGGTGTCTTCATACATCCCTACAAGCTGGTGGAATTCCTCATCTGTGTAATCCTCAGATGCCGCTTCAAGTTGATCGAACGTGTATGTTTGTCCGTCTACATCGCCTGAAAACGTGGCTACGTGGATTTTTGCCGGTTCTTCTTCCTCAGCAACAATTTCTTTTTTTTCTGTTTCTTCAGCTTCTGGTGCGCTCTCTTCTTGCTTCGTTTTTGTTTCAACTGCAGTATCTACAGTCTCTTCAGCAACACTGCTTTCAGATTCTTTTTCTTTGTTATCGTTTACGTTTTTTAGTTCGTCAGTCATTAGTTTCCTGTTGGGTACAGCTACAATCCGACTTTCGGAATGCAGGTTTGATTAATGGTTTAGTTTTATTTTGGTTTCAATGATGGTGATCATATCGCTTATCTGTTCATCAAATGTTTTTCCGGTTGTATCAATTTCAATGGCATCGTCTGCTTTTTTGAGCGGATCTGATGCTCTGCTTTGATCTTTTTGATCTCGCTGTCGGATGTTATTCATAACATCTTTGAGTGTAATCTCAGCATCCGACTGTTGCATCTCTTTCAGTCTTCGCTTTGCACGCTCTTCGATGGATGCAGTCATATAAAACTTAATTTGTGCATCAGGAAAAACAGCGGTTCCAAGATCTCTGCCATCAGCAATGTAAACATCGTTGACCACAAGATTTCTCATGTGACGATTGACGAACGCTCTTACTTCAGGCTGCATGGCTACTTCACTAACATGTTCGGCTACTCGTTGAGTTCGAATTTCATCAGTGATGTCGTTACCATTCAGCTTTACATAAAAGGTTCTGTTTTTATATTCTGACGACAGTTCAACTTCCGGCAATAATTTAATGAACGATCTGATATCGGGCTTTTCGGATGTAATCCAGTAGAAAGTAACAGCTCTATACAATGCTCCCGAATCGAGAAACTGTATATTCAACCGATTGGCTATCTCTTTTGCAGTAGAACTTTTACCGGATCCTGCCGGCCCATCTATAACTATGATCATATCAGAGAACAGCTAAAATAAATTTTTTATACTTAACATTCAATCAATTCTTGTAAGTTGAATTTATAAGCCTTAATTTTATCGTCTTGATAATTTTTGTGACAAAAGATTTTTTAAACATTAAATAACAAACATGCCACAGCATAAATCAGCGATAAAGCGTTTAAGACAAAGCAAAAAACGCAATGAGCATAATCGTACCCGACGTTCAAAGATGAGAACCCTCATTAAAAAAGTGAGATCAACCGAAGACAAAGAACTTGCAGAGCAGTATCTGAAAGATGCCGTAAGTTTTATTGACAGACTCTCCGTAAAAAATGTAATTCATCCAAATAATGCAGCGCGGAAAAAGTCTCAATTAACTTCATACGTTAATAGCCTGTAAGATTTTGTCTAAAGCTTTTCTTGTAATAATCGATGGTTTTGGGATAGCAGAAAATTCTGCTGTAAGTGCGGTAGATAAAGCATCAAAACCCTATTACGACTCTCTCCTTTCCAACTATCCAAATGCCACGCTCAAAGCCAGTGGTGAAGATGTTGGCTTACCCGAAGGCCAATTTGGAAACTCCGAAGTGGGACACCTTAATATTGGTGCTGGAAGAATTGTTTGGCAGGAGCTTTCAAGAATAAATAAATCTATCCGGGAGAGAGAATTTTTTCAAAACCCTGTTTTGGTTGATGCATTTAAAAAAGCATCCGGAAAAGGGAAAATTCACTTTATGGGTCTCTTCTCCGATGGAGGGGTTCACAGCCACAACAACCATCTCTATGCGTTGATGGAAATGGCTAAGCTCCATAATATTGAAAATGCTTATGTACATGCATTTACTGACGGGCGTGATACTTCTCCAAATGGAGGACTTGAATATTACAGAGAGTTTAAAGCGAAGGCCGATGAAATTGGAACCGGTAAACTTGCATCAGTGGTGGGAAGATATTTCGCCATGGATCGTGATAACCGGTGGGAGCGAATCGAGAAAGCATATAATTTATTGATTCACGGCAAAGGAACAGCAGTTTTTAATCCGGAAGATGTTTTCACTAAAAGTTACGAAACAGGTGTTACGGATGAATTCCTTGAACCGCATATCATCACAAATGATGAAAACAGCCGGATTCAGCCGGAAGATGTTGTAATATTCTATAACATTCGTGGCGACAGAGCCCGCCAAATCACAAAAGCCTTTTTTAAAGCCGGTACAATTCCATTTCAAATGGAAGACCTCGACCTGCATTATGTGACATTCACCGCATACGATGATACATTTAACTCGTTTGTAAAAGTTGCTTTTCCACCCGTTAGAATGACAAATACCCTGGGAGAATTTGTAAGCAAAAAAGGGTTAAAACAACTTCGGGTGGCAGAAACTGAAAAATATCCGCACGTAACTTATTTCTTTAACGGTGGTGAAGAGATACCCAATATTGGCGAAGATCGAGTGATGGTTCCAAGCCCCAAAGTGCCTACCTACGATCTAAAACCTGAAATGAGCGCAAAAGAAGCAGCTGATGTTGTTGTTGAAAATCTTCCTAAAGACTATAGTCTCGTTATCTTAAATTTTGCCAATCCAGATATGGTTGGCCATACAGGCAACTTAGATGCTGCTGTAAAAGCAATTGAATATGTGGATGAGCAGCTTAAGCGTGTTGTTGAGACAGCTAAAAGTAATGATTTCCGGATACTAATTATTTCCGACCACGGTAACTCAGACTGCATGATGCAGGAAGACGGAAGCCCTCACACAGCTCACACAGCCGTACCTGTTCCAGTGGTTCTTGTTGGTGCCGAAAACAGCGTCAAGCTTCACGATGGCATCCTGGCGGATGTGGCCCCTACTCTTCTGAAATTGATGGGACTTGATGCACCCGAAGAAATGACAGGCTCACCACTTTTTTAGGAAATAGAATTCAACTCTTTTCTATTTATTCCAAAAACGTTAATTCGTTTGCATTTGCCTTTTCACCATACTACTTTCGAATAAGTATGAACTAAAAAAACACCACACTCGTTACGCATAGAAACGAAAATATCACAAAGAATTCAGGACCCATATGGAGGGTAATTTTTCAAGTAAAGTTCGAGATGTAATTCAGTTTAGCCGCGAAGAAGCTTTGCGTTTAGGCCACGATTATATAGGTACAGAACACTTAATTTTAGGCATTGTCAGACTTGGAGACGGCGTAGCAATTCGCATCCTTAAGAATCTACAGTGTGATCTGTTCAAACTTAAAAAAACAATTGAAGATACAGTTCGCGGTACAGGCGGTACTGTTACTGTTGGCAACATACCGTTAACCAAACAGGCCGAAAAGGTTCTGCGTATTACTTATCTGGAGGCAAAACTATATAAAAGTGACACCATCGGAACAGAACATCTTTTACTCTCACTTTTGCGGGACGAAGAAAATATTGCTGCACAAATTCTGCAACAGTTTAACGTTTCATACGATGCTGTCCGGGAAGAACTTGATATGATTATTTCAGGAAACGCAAGAGATACAGATCAAATAGATGCTCGCACGGCTACATCAGGCCCAACTCCTGCATCACCAAAGGGCCCTCAATCATCAGGAAGTTCACGCGAAAAGAAAATGGAAAAATCAAAAACACCTGTTCTCGACAACTTTGGACGAGATCTTACACAGCTTGCCGAAGACGGCAAACTGGATCCAATAATAGGACGTGAGAAAGAAATTGAGCGGGTTGCGCAGGTTCTCAGCCGCAGAAAGAAAAACAATCCCGTATTGATTGGAGAACCCGGAGTAGGAAAAACAGCCATTGCCGAAGGTTTGGCATCAAGAATTATTGAACGAAAAGTTTCTCGTGTTCTATACGAAAAGCGAGTTATTGCGCTGGATTTAGCCGCTTTGGTTGCCGGTACAAAATATCGCGGGCAGTTTGAAGAGCGTATGAAAGCCGTAATGAGCGAGCTTGAAAAAACGGATAATGTGATTCTTTTTATCGATGAGCTGCATACAATCGTTGGCGCCGGCGGTGCAAGTGGTTCGTTGGATGCATCCAACATGCTGAAACCCGCTCTTGCCCGTGGTGAAGTTCAGGCAATTGGTGCAACAACATTAAACGAATATCGCCAGTTCATTGAAAAAGATGGAGCGCTTGAACGTCGCTTCCAGAAAATCATGGTTGAACCAACATCGATTGATGAAACATTTGAGATTCTCAATCAGATTAAAGGAAAGTATGAGAAGCATCACAGTGTACGATATACACCTGAAGCTATCGAATCCTGTGTGAAGTTAACCGATCGTTATGTAACAGATCACTTCCTTCCGGATAAGGCTATTGATGCATTGGATGAAGTAGGTGCAAGAGTTCACCTTTCAAACATCACTGTACCGGAGCATATTCTCACTCTTGAAGCTGAAATTGAAAAAACCAGCACTGAGAAAAATGCAATGGTTAAAAAACAGCGTTTCGAAGAAGCAGCACGACTTCGTGACACCGAAAAACGCCTGATCGAAGACCTCGATGTCGCCCAAAAAGAGTGGGAAAAAGAATCTGAGCATATTGTATTCGATGTTACCGATGAAGATGTTGCTTCTGTAGTGGCTATGATGAGTGGTGTGCCCGTAAACAAAATCAGCCAAAAAGAAGGTCAAAAGCTGCTTAAAATGAAAGAAGCTTTAGGCAAAAAGGTAGTTGGCCAGGAAGAAGCGATTATCAAACTTACTAAAGCTATCCAGCGAACCCGTGCAGGCCTGAAAGACCCCTCAAGACCTATTGGATCTTTTATATTTTTAGGTCCAACAGGGGTTGGGAAAACAGAAATGGCCAAAGTACTTGCAAAATATCTTTTCGATAAGGACGAAGCACTTATTCGAATTGATATGAGTGAATACATGGAGAAATTCAGTGTATCCCGTTTAGTGGGCGCTCCTCCCGGATATGTAGGCTACGAAGAGGGTGGCATACTTACTGAAAAAGTACGGCGTAAGCCATACAGTGTGGTACTGCTTGATGAGATTGAAAAAGCCCACCCTGACGTATTTAATATTCTACTTCAGGTACTGGATGATGGAATACTAACTGACAGCCTTGGCCGAAAAGTTGATTTCAGAAATACCATTATCATAATGACATCAAATATTGGTGCACGAGACATCAGGAATATGGGGAAAGGAATCGGTTTCTCTGCCGTTGATGGTGAGTTCGATTATGCGCAAATGAAATCGACCATTCAGGATGCCTTGAAAAAAGTGTTCAACCCAGAGTTCCTGAACCGAATAGACGATGTACTGACTTTCAAACCACTCGAGAAGAAAGATATCTATCAAATTATTGATATACTCTCTGACGAACTCTTTGCCAGAATCAGAGCATTGGGTTATGAACTTGAGATGACCAAAGGAGCGAAAGATTTTATTACCGAAAAAGGATTCGATCCAAAATTTGGTGCTCGTCCGCTAAAAAGAGCCATTCAGAAGTATGTAGAAGATCCGCTTGCTGAGGAAATTCTTGGTGCGGAGCATTCGGAAAAATCAACCATCAAAATAAAGATGAATCGCTCCCGTGACGGACTTGAATTCGACTGGACAGAGCCTGAACAAACAGAAGCGTCTGATAAGGACAATTCTCATTCAGAATCTGAACAGGAAGCGAACGCTTAACATTTGAGCGGATAATACCTATTCTAAACCAAAGCGCGTAATCATTCGGTTACGCGCTTTTTTTAAAACCGCACTCTAATCTCAATTTCACGGTTTAAACCCGCTACTGTATACGTATTGGCGGCACTTCTAATGATATCTAGCTGACCTTCATTAAATACCGAAAGGGGAAGATCGATTTGCTCTCTGGCAATTTGCCTTTGTGTAAGATGAACAGCTGTTACTGTAGGGCTTGCCAAAATACCGTTATTTCCAAGAGAGCCTCCAATGCCAATGATGATATCATCATCCGGCAGAAATTCAGCTAATACAATGGATGCCTGGGACGATGCACTCCCTATTCTTTCACCTGTGCTAATTTCATATACCTGCATCCGATTTCCGTAATATGTTGTTATGTGCGATGCATTTTCACTTAAAGATACTCCTCTAAGCTGCTCATCGGGTGTATGGCTGAAAATCTGGTTGCCAAACCGATCGAAAATTAAAACCTCATCAACCGATCCGGTAGTTACAATCATAGAAATAAAGGCACCATCTGCACTTACTTTAAGTGATTTTATTTCTCTCTCTGTGGAATTAAACAG
Organism: Balneolaceae bacterium; assembly: GCA_007123985.1. GTDB lineage: Bacteria > Bacteroidota > Rhodothermia > Balneolales > Balneolaceae > Rhodohalobacter. The sequence goes on from SLGA01000052.1 coordinate 8,455, forward strand.
TGTCTCAAGGTAATCCTCAGCAAAAACAACCCTTGCCCGAGAACCCGTATCAGAGCCATAAGCAATTACCGGATTGTACAAAACAACCGTTCGTCCGGCCTTATCAGAAGAAAGTTGCGACTCTCTTTCACCATCCACACTTTGAGAGCTATTGGAAACTATGTATGCAACCTCTCCCTTTGCATCAAAAAAAGTGAAGTTGGCTACATTATCCCGAACTACTGTGCGCCCGTCATCAAACTGATAAACTTTCAGGGTGTTATCTGATGGATCAAAAAATTCAAGCTCTTTTTCTAACAGACTGTTGCCCGTATCATCAAAATTGTTCAGAACAAGAGCTTCTCTACGTAACAAGAATGAGAGTTTGCTTCTCTGATGGGACATTGCCCATGAAGCCGGATCGAAAAGTTGCTCTTCAGAAAACTGAAAAGATCCATTTGAGATTGTTATTACACTGTTTTTAGTTGGAAAAGTGCTTGTACTGTTGCCGGAGTGATCCGGATTTTGAGTGATGGTTATAGATTGTGAAAATGATGATTGAACCAGAAACGATAAGAAGAGAATTAAAGAGATATACTTCATCAGATGATATTGGATTGTTATTATATTATCTGCCTGTAAAGAACGAGAATTTTGAAATGAATTGCATACATGCACTATTCAATTATTATACCGGTCTACAACAGGCCGGACGAAATCGGAGAGCTGCTGGAGAGTTTAACCATGCAGACCTACAAAGACTTTGAAGTAATCATTGTAGAAGATGGTTCCGAAATAACTTGTAAAAGTATTACTGATTTGTATGCCGATTCGTTGAATATCCGATATTACTACAAAGAAAACAGCGGGCAGGGATTTTCCCGAAATTATGGTTTTGAGCGGGCAAACGGTGATTATTTAGTTGTATTTGATTCAGATTGCATCATTCCTTCTCACTATTTTGAACACGTTACCAAACAACTTAACCTCACAAAGGCAGATTGCTGGGGAGGTCCCGACAGGGCACTTTCTTCTTTTACACCCGTCCAAAAAGCCATAAACTATAGCATGACATCCCTCCTGACAACCGGAGGAATAAGAGGAGGCACAAAAAAATCAGAGGGTTTTCATCCAAGAAGTTTTAATATGGGGATTAGCAGAGGCGTCTTTAAACAGACAGGTGGGTACAAAATTACCCGAATGGGTGAAGATATTGAGTTCAGCATTCGAATTATAAAGTACGGCTTTAAGAGCGTGCTGATACATGATGCATATGTTTACCACAAGCGAAGAACCGGTCTTAGAGAATTCTATTCACAACTTCACTTTTTTGGGAGAGCACGCATAAATATCTCACGTTATTACCCTGATGAGTTAAACCTCATACATTTTTTCCCGGTTCTATTCTTTATTGGGTATCTCACTATGTTACCTCTATTTTTTCTTGCAGCTAAAGCAGCATCCGTACTTTTTATCAGCTATCTGATTTATACACTTCTGCTTTTCGCCCACAGTTTTCAAACAGAAAAAAGCATCTACATATCTGCCTTATCTGTGGCAGCTGCCTACATTCAATTCACAGCGTATGGATTAGGGTTTTTAAGTGAGTTATTGAGTGATCATTCAGTATAAAATAGATGAATTTTTTTGCCCGCCTTAAATTGCATACAGATTCTAAAACCTTTATCTTGTAATTCTTTTGACGACATGATCTTTGAGTATCAAAATTCGTCAGATTACTTTGAAATATTGAACAATTATTTCATTATTCGGGGAGTGGCGCAGCCCGGTAGCGCATTCGCTTTGGGAGCGAAGGGTCGCAGGTTCAAATCCTGTCTCCCCGACTTTTTATTTTCCTGATATTACTTACAGACATTTAAAAGAAGGAAAATATCTGAATAAATTAATCGAGTTCTTAACATTGAACTATACACGGGTACTCGAAATAAGTACAATTCAGCACCGATAATTCACCGTTAAGAATTGATTTGAGCGCCCGTAGCTCAACTGGATAGAGCAACTGCCTTCTAAGCAGTAGGTTTCAGGTTCAAGTCCTGACGGGCGTACAAGAATTAAGGATGAGATTTCATCCGTAACATGATTCACTTATTGATTTTGAAGTAAAACGTTCTTCCATGGCGTTGATCTTGCGAAGCAGTGCTCCGCGGTTCAAGTCCTGACGGGCGTACAAGAA